>VYCZ01000140.1:0-1958 GCA_009843675.1 Gammaproteobacteria bacterium
CTATCCGGCCCTGGCCGAGGCGGACCGGCGCCATGCGGAACTGATCGCCCGGGAAATGGCCGGCTTCATGAAACACTTCGGTTCCAGGTGGCCGATGGAAAAACTGCAACGTCTGGCGCTGCACGCCTATTACATCAACTACGGGACCTGGATGTATCGCGACCATGCCCGGCCCGACTACGGGGAAGTGCTGGACTGGGAAATCAGCGCGTTGAACTTTATTATCTCAAAATGCTTTGATTAGCCTGTTTTCGGGCAGGATTATCAACATTTCCGGCCATGCGGGCTTTAACACCTAATCCGATTTCACGTCACTCATCAGCCGGTACACAGCAGAGTCGTTCCCTTCGACGAACAACTCTCGCATGTGTCCTGCCTGCACCAATTGATAGGCCACGGAATCTAACTCAAGAACGGTCCGCTGAACGATGTCTGTGGTCAGTTCATGCACCAGCAGCAGATGGGGGATTTCTCCGGGATCTACCGCCACTACTTCCATGATGCGGTAGAGTTCATAGGCATGGACTCCGGTGACTGGACGGTATTCCATTACGCTGGGAATATAGCTGTCTTTCAACCACTCAAGAAAGCGCTTGTAGGCATTTTCATCAGCGCAACAGAGTAGCTTCTGAATATAAACGTACCGTCTGCCGTCGGCTGGCGGGCTGGTTGCCAGGAGGCGTTTTCCTATGTTTACGTCCCTCCATGTAACTGTTGCCGGCGGATACCCGGCGAGTCTGCGGTAGTAATTCGCTTCCGTCACCTTCAGCAGGTCCGTAATACGTCCCAGCGCCACCATTTTGCGGGCGCCCACATACAAATCGATGATTGTCTTGTCGATATCCGTGGTTTCGACATCGTAGAGCGCGATGTAGTTACCTTCATCTTCGCTTAAGTTGAAATCCGGCAGTTCCACAAAGCGTTTATGTACGCCGCGGCGGGCCCGCATGAAACCGGGAACGGCCAGCACATCGGGGATATCGATATCGTCGTACCAGGCGTTGAATTCTGCTTCCTTCGCCGGATCGGTGCTCCTGGTCTCCACCATGTAAAACCAGTGGCCCACAGCACCGGAATCAGTCGCTGGGGCAGGGACTGATACGAGATATACCAGAAATCCGACAAGTACAGGGGTGATGATTGTTTTCATGGGCTGTCGTATAAAATCCATATTAGATAAAATAACGCTCACAAGTGCAACCAATGTGGAGTTGGATACCATGAGATCGATAATCCCGCCTTTTATTTGCCTGGCCATGTTGCTGAGTGTCACCGCATGCGGCGGCGATAGTGCAAACAAGCTCGAAGTGGAGATGTTCAAGGGCGGGTTCGCCACGGTGAATTCCTTTATTTTCTCCAACGGACAATCCATTATCGTCATGGACGTGCAGCGCAAGACCGCCGAGGCGAAAAAACTGGTTGAACGCATCAAGGCTTACTACCTGCCAGTCACCCACATCCTGATTACCCACGGCCATACCGACCACTTCACCGGTATGCCCCTGTTCCGGGACGAATTCCCTGATGCGAAAATCGTCGTCGCCAATGAAGATATCCGCAAGGACATCAAGGCGTACGCTATATACATGGACGGGTTCGGCGCCACTGCCGCCGAACCGGTGCTGGAACCGCTGCTGAAACCCATATCTGCCGAAAACCCGGACGGTTTTGATTATGAAAACACCATTCACCTGCTCAACGACGATATCCTGACCCTGGAAGGCGGCGGCGTTCTCGAGTTGACCACGGATTACAAACCTACGGAAGCCCCCCACATGACCACGGTGTACAGCCCGGAACTCAACGCCATCTTCCTGTCAGACTTGGGCTACAACCAGGTGCACCACTGGCAGGGCGACGATATAAGCTGGCAGGATATCGCCAACTGGCGGGAAGAACTGGTGCGGATCAAAAGCGAATATGCGCAACGTAACCCCACCGTCTATCCGGGCCACGGC
>VYCZ01000140.1:1968-7954 GCA_009843675.1 Gammaproteobacteria bacterium
ATGTTTGACGCCATGGTTCAATACATTGACGACTATACCCGGATTGTGCAGGCGGCAAAGACCCGGGAAGAGGCCATGGAGAAAATGACCGCGCTATATCCTGACTACGGCGAAGCGGACTTCTTCCTGAAATACAGCATTCACAACCATATCAGGGAATAGCCGGCGTAACCCGCTCTCAAGGCGATTCGGCTTGCAGGATTGTCATGCCTCCCACCGGTTTTACGGGGTTCCTGTAGTCCGGAGGTAAAGACGGGTTGACCCCGTAATAAAAAAACGAACCGAAGATTGTCGTGTGGCTTACCGTTATCTCACCGCCATAACCTATTTTAATCATTCCCTCTACGGTATCCCTGACTTCAGTACACTTCAACAGTTCTCCATTTTCCGGATCAAGGGCACATACAACTGATTTGTGCGGTATCGGCAGGGTCAGGCCCGTGTCCGGCTGATGGTAGTCGTAACCGAAATTCATTCCCACCCAGACATGATTGGCAGAGACGGAAATAACGCTGACCAGCCTGGCAACCGGATTGCCGTCCGGAACAAGAGGTGGAAAAGGTTCCAGATCAGGCAACACCCGCGCGGCTGCATCATCATACGAGCGCGCCCATTTTATCGATCCGTTGTCCGGGTCAAGGGCGATAACGGTCGGCGCCGCGAATATATTTCCCGTATAGACAGTATCATCGGGACCGATTGCAGGAGATAACAGGCCTTCACCTTTCGCAGACCAGCGAACTTCTCCGCTGTAGGAATCAACGGCAAGCATGTTGCCGTCACCGTCAGCGCTATAGACGGTGTCGCCGGATACCGAAAGAGCGGGACTGGTCCCGCTGCCCCCGCCCATAGGCAATTCAATCGCAGTCGTAACACCGGATTCCGTTAGATCCAACCCATACAATACCCCGGTATACTTATCTCCCTGTTTCGGCCCGGCTGCAGTTATGAATATTCGACCGTTTTCAGGGTGAACGGCAGGTGCATTCGCTACCTGGACACCGTAACCAAATGCTATCTGTTTAAATAACGGAATAACTGCGTCATCCATCAAACCGCCTTGCCACAGGCCCGGCAGTGATGGACCTTTCTGCGGGGCCGCGCCGGCCGGCAGGTTAAACACGGGTATCGCCAGGGCCCCTGTATCCCTTTCATAAAAAAGGACTTTTCCTTGCGTTGTGATACCGCCCACATATCCTTGCCTGGAAATAACCTGATATACAAACGGATCGCCCGGTTCCGGTAACGGTGTTACCCATTTTAATTCACCATCCGGATGAAACGCCCACATCTGGTTACCGTCGCCGACATATATGTCGCCCTTGTCGTCAATTACCGGCGCATTGAACCCGGCATATGAATCAAGATCGTCGGCCGTCATCTGTTTTGGACTTTCCCACAGTAACCGGCCGTTCCCGTCAAAGGCGTGCAAGTGGCTGAATCCGGCTCCCCTGGCGCTGGTAACGAAGTGATTTCCATGCCTGTCGATGACGCCGGGGTTAATAAGCGCTGCACCATCAAGCACCGATATGCGCACGACCAGATCTTCAGAAGTTGGGAGTGGGAAAAAATCAGAATTTCGTGAATCCCGGTGAACGCTGGCCCAAGGGACTTGCCCATAATACTGAGGCAAATCATAAGCAGCAGATGTGCTATTCACACAGACCAGCCCCGGCAACAACAGGATTACCAGGAACCCGGATTTTGTAAAATCAGGTTTTACTGACTGATACACTAAAATCGGGGCTGTCTTTCAGGGTCTGCAATACAACGCAATAACGTTCAGTCAATTGAATAAGCTTGTCCAGGGACTCGGCAGGCGCATCGGATTCCAGGGCAAATCGCAAGCGAATGTCCCTGAAACCAACTTTTGCATCGCGGTTTACCGCCAGGGTGCCGCGAAAATCCAGGTCGCCTTCGGCATGAACACTGGCATCGGCCAGGTTGATCCCCATCGCAGTTGCCACTGCGCTCAGGGTCACGCCGGCACAGGCAACCAGCGCTTCCAGTAACATGTCTCCCGAGCATAACTGCGAACCGTCACCGCCCGCAGCGGGATGCAGGCCTGCTTCCGCAAGTTGTCTCCCTGTTTCAACCTTGCAGGCGATGCCTTCGGCCACATGACTTTCCGCCCGCATGGTAATCACGGCTGTTTGCGGATCGTCGGTGTATTGTTGTTTTAACGGCGCCTGTAACTCTTTCAACTCTGTAGAATTCATAGTAGTCTCCTGCTACTGTCACATCGTGTTGTGAATGTTCCGACATGTTTGCCTGCGACTTCTCATGATAAATCCTGGTAAACCAGAATCAAGAGAGGGACAAGAAAATGTTTGATCAACATGCTGAAATAAGAAAGATTTTGAAGCGCATCATGGAAAGCGTTCATAATCTGGACTATGAGGGAGTGCGTGACCTGATACCCGATGATGGCGTATATTTTGGCTCGGCTGCAGTAAAGGCACAAGGGTATGATGAACTGTATGAAAAGCAGTTTTCCAGGGTCTGGCCTGTTATTGATGAGTTTAAAATAGACCCCTCATCCATCTCTATACATACTTCGGATAAAATTGCCTGGGCGATCTGCTTGTTCGAGTCAACTGTACCGGTAACGGGTGTAGAACCACTAGCGCGTAAGGGACGGATGACCTTTATCTTTGAACGGCGTAATGAGAAGTGGGTCATGGTGCACAGTCACGATTCACTTTATCCGACCCGGGAGGATAATAGTAAAAAACCACACTTGGATATGGGAACATGAACAATCAACGTACAGCAAATAATTTTATTGTTTCATTGCTTGTCTGCGGCCTTCTTGCCGGCATCACCGTAAACGCGGCAGAAAGCGATGCTTCCGGATACTTGAATGATCCGTTTACCAGGCCCGGCATTATCACTCCGTACACGCTGCCCGAAGCCTGGCCGATTCACCTGGACAGGAATCCCCATAACCTGAGTCCGCAGGACGCCAATACCAGGCTGGTGGTGCTGGGTACCGGCATGCCGTTACCCAACCCGTACCGGTCCGGTCCTGCTTATGCCGTGGTTGCCAATAATCAACCCTACCTGGTGGACGCCGGCGAGGGAATATGGCGCTCCCTGGCAAAGGCGGCCTTGATCCATGGCGATGAAATCAACAATGCACTGGCTCCTGTAAAGCTGAATTACCTGTTCGTTACGCATTTGCATGAAGATCACACGGTGGGGATTCCCTCGTTGATCCTGAATCCCTTCAAACTGAACATACCGGCGCCAAAGGCCATCTATGGGCCGGAAGGCATCGACGAGATGGTGGAGCATATCCTTGCCGCGTGGAAGATCGATATTGCCGCTGAACTGTCCGATGGCTACGACCCCATCGGCGCGCAGGCAACCGGGCATAATATCGATGTGGATCAACAGGGGCTGATATACCAGGATGACAACGTGAAGGTGGAGGCGTTCAGGACCATTCACGGCCCCCTTAAAGACACGTTTGCCTACCGCTTTACCACCCCGGACAGAATCATCACGTTCACCGGGGACGGCGGTCCGTACCATGAGAACATCGTGAAAGCAGCAATGAACGCCGACCTGCTGGTCGCCGAGGCGGTCACTGAAAAAAATATCGGTCATGCCCCCTGGGGCGGCGATACGGTAGCGGAGAAGAAAAAGGAGATTTTCAGGTACCACTTCTCTCCGGCCGTACTGGCCCGGATAGCGAACGAGGCAAAGGTGAAAGCCATTGTGCTCAGCCATGAGCAGAATTACTCGGCGCCTGAAAATTTCCGGAGGACAGGCCTCAAGGATGAGATCATCGAAGCAGGCTTCGAGGGAACCATCTACTCGGCCATGGATGGAGATGTGTATTAACCGGCTATAGATTTACTCTATATTGATTTTTCAAGATAGCCGACACGAAAGTGCCGCATGTGCAGTTCGGCCCGTTTAGTGTGATAATCACCGAACTCAGCGGTTGCGTCCTTGCCTGCGTACATGCGCGCGACAAACGGGCCACCGGGATGATGATCCTTCCATTCGCTGATGTCGTAAACCGCGTTATCGATGATGATCCAGCAGTTCTCAAAAGTATTGTGTTGCTCGACCTCCGCAAGGGAGACCGTTCGCTCTCCGTTGAGTGAAATTTCGGGGCGCCACAGGTTTGCAGCAATTTCCTGCCGCGTCTCCATTGCCGCAGTCCGGGAGCGAAAATCCCAGGGGCCGAGTTTTTTTAACGGCAATTTATCGCCTATTTCGCGAGCGTCGAACAGGTAAATCCAGGAGTCGTCGTCGCCTGCGCGTTCGTCGTGGTTAAAAATCGGGTAGTCCCGTTCATTTAGCGCCTTCAGTATCTGGCGACGTTCCAGCGAATCCTCTGGTTCGAGGTGTTTGAACAGGAATTTCGACATGAACTGGAAGCGCGTCGCTCGATAATGCCTGACGCGTTCATAATGCATCAGTGCGGCGTAGACGTCTTCGCCATGCAGTTTAAAACAACTGCTGAGTGCTGCGGCATCTTCGAACGCCTGACTCGCGCCCTGGCCCATGGTTGGCAACATCGGGTGAGCCGCATCGCCGAGCAGGCAGATCCGACCGTCCTGCCAATGTTCGAAGGCGTCGCGATCGTAGAGTCCCCACTTGGTTGGATTCTCCACCGCGCCGGAGAGTGCCACAATATCGTCCTTACGTACGTCATCAGCAAACGCCCGGCCCATATTGGCCTGCAGTTCGGAATTATCAACATGAAACCAGTCACCCTCATCCGCTTCAAATTCAGCCGAGTCGGGTTCGTAATAAGCCTGCCATACATTGAGCAATTCGCCACCCCGAACCCAGTACGTCAGTGCCCATGCGTAGGGGTTCTTGCGCACGTCCATACTGAATGAGTCTATGGGATTGTTATCCAGGGGGCTGCCGTCAGCCTTACGGAGCGCCGCCACGTCCTCCCGCTTGATGAGACCTCGATAAACGGTGACCTCTGTCCAGCGCCGTGGTGGAGTATCCGGCCATTGCAATTCCAGTACTTTAGAGTTGATGCCGTCGGCGCCAACCAGCACATCGCCTGTGGCAGTGCTGCCATCCTCAAAGCCGGCAATCGCAGTCGTGGCGGTTTGCCTGAGAGAGTTAAGGCGTTTGTTCATGTGGACCTGGATCGGGCACGTAACACCGGTTTCAGGACCGGATTCGAAAACGCGTTTGTACAAACACATCAGAAGGTCGAGTCGATGCATGTGGTGGAAGCCCGCGCTGGTATCATCTGCCCGGTTATACTTGATTGGGCGGTGGGAAACCGACCCGTCAGACATGATTTCGCGGGTTGCATCCAGGATTGCCGCGCGCCCGCCGTCGATTGCACCATGAGGTCCTTTGATATCGCCGCCATCAAGATCAACGCCCAGCCAGTTACAGAGCAGTGCGCCGTTGGGCGCAATGTTGAGCCCGGCGCCCGCCGTGCTCGGCACTCTGGTTTGTTCGTAGATATCAATCTTGTCGAACCTGCCTGACTCGCGCAATGCCAGGGCCGCAAACAAGCCTCCCATACCGGCGCCGACTATAATTGCATGCATACCGTTTTCTCCTGTACTCTAATATTGACCGCCAATAGTTATGGGGACAAAATAACGTAATTTTAGAATTAAGAAAAAACCGAAGGTAAAACCGCATCAGGAGTAACAGAGTTAAGTATTGTCCCCGGAATTCAACCGGAATTCAGAATGGACGCCCTGTCCGGTGCTGACGTATGGTCATAAATGTCAATCAAGATAAATCCTGCCCGCCGCGCGTTACTGAAGTCAGCCTGCGCCGCAGGCTTGGTGGCGGCATTGCCGCGGATGTTGCGCGTGGCAAGCACGGGTGAGAAATCCGTGAACCTGTACGCGGACGGCAACCTCGCCGCCTACGGCTTCCCCGAGGGTCACCCCTTTGGTATCGACCGCCAGGGCGCGTTCCTGCGGGAAGCGAATGAGCAGGGGTTGCTCGCAAGAGCAGGCAGGCAGGGGTCCCGCGAGGC
>VYCZ01000140.1:7964-8999 GCA_009843675.1 Gammaproteobacteria bacterium
CTTTCATAGCGCCGGATACCTCGAACTGGTATCCACTGCCGAGGAACGCGGGTTGAGCCTGCTCGATGCCGGTGATACGCCGGTCTTCCCCGGCGTCTATCGTACCTCGGCGCATGTGGTCGGCGCGGCGCTGGACGGGCTTGCCCGGATCATGAATGGGCAATGTCTGCGTACCATGCAACCGATCGGCGGCCTGCACCACGCGGGGCGGGACCATGCCGCCGGTTTCTGTGTGTTCAACGACATGGGTGTAGTGGTTGAGACCTTGCGCCGCGAGTATGGCATCCAGCGCGTGGCTTACCTGGATATCGACGTGCATCACGGCGATGGCATATTCTACGCGTTCGAAGACGATCCGGACCTGATCTTTGCTGATATCCACCAGGACTCACGCACGCTTTATCCCGGCACGGGCCGGGAAGACGAAACCGGCAAGGGCAGGGCGAAAGGCACCAAGCTGAACATTGAACTTCGCCCGTTCTCCGGCGATGCCGAATTCATGGAGTCCTGGCCGCGTATCGAGGCGCATTTCGAAAAATTCAAACCCGAGTTCTTCATATTCCAGTGCGGCGCTGACGGCCTCAGGGGAGATCCGCTGGCGCAACTCCGATATTCTCCTGCCGTGCATGCACACGCAACGCAGCGCATGGTGATGCTGGCGGACACGTTCGCCCAGGGACGTATCATGGCGTTTGGCGGCGGCGGTTATGATCGAACCAACCTGGCCCGGGCATGGAGTGCCGTACTGGCCGACCTTGTCGGCAACAACGTACAGGCAGGCTGAACCTGTCCAGCTAACCCTGTACGCGAATAATGAAGAGGCTACTGACGTTATTCGTTCTATCCGTCTTGCTGCTGGCGGGAACGGTTGCAGCGCAGGAGCGCCTCAGGCTTGCCACGACTACCAGCACCGAAAACTCCGGCTTGCTGGAAGTTCTGCATCCGCCGTTTGAAGCAAGGCATAACGTCAAGGTGGATGTCATTGCCGTGGGGACCGGCAAGGCGCTCCGGCTCGGTGAGAACGGCGACGTGGAT
>VYCZ01000151.1 GCA_009843675.1 Gammaproteobacteria bacterium
TTGGCTGATGATCAGGTTGCGCAACCAGCGGTTTTGCGCGGGTATGACGTACCAGGGCGCATGTGGAGTGGAACAGCGCCGCAGCGCGATATTATAGGCCTCCATGTAATCATCCCAGCGTTTCCGGTCGCGCAAGTCCTCCGGCAGGAACTTCCAGTGTTTGTCGGCGCGCTTCAGGCGCCGCCTCAATCGTTCAAGCTGGTAATCCTTGGATATGTGCAGCATGACCTTGACGATACGGGTGCCGTGGTCGGCGAGCATTTTTTCAAAGTCGTTGATATGGTCGTAGCGATTTTCGATGAGGTCCGGCGGCGCCAGCCCGTGCACGCGGGCGATCAGCACGTCCTCGTAATGGGAGCGGTTGAAGACGCCGATGGAACCCTTGCGAGGCACGTGGGAATGGACGCGCCAGAGGAAATCACGCACCTGTTCCGCGTGACTCGGTGACTTGAAGTTCGTCACCCGGCAGGCCATGGGGTTGAACGGCGCGATGACGCGGCGGATGGCATTGTCCTTGCCGGAGGTATCCATGCCCTGCAGCACCAGCAGCAACGCCTGTTTTGACTCCGCGAACAGGCGCTGCTGCAACTCATCGAGACGGACCTGGATCCGGGACAGCCGCTCCTCCACTTCCTGCCCGTCCCGTTCCTTTACCAGACCCTGGCTGTCCCCGGGGTCGATATCGCCCAGGGAAAACTTACCTTTTGTGGGGACGCGGTAGCGTGAGTAATCCAATGAGAATCCGGCCATGATATTCTCCGGGGAGCTGTTGTGTGAATAATCCCTACGATAGCACTAAAACTGTTGTATCTCCATTGCGCCCCTAGGCAGGGATTACCCATTGAAATACGGGCTGGTATTCCTTAGTATTAGGCGTTTCCCGGAACAGCCCGGGAAAGCAACCTTCCTCTCGAGAGCAGCAGATGCTGAATGACGAACAAATCACAAAAGCCGCCGCGGCCATCCACGCGGCGGAAAAGCAGCGCAGCCAGGCGCGGGCCGTCACCCTGGAACACCCGGACATGAGCCTGGATGACGCCTACCGGGTCCAGGCGCGGTGGATGGCGCTGAAACAGGCCGAGGGCCGTGAGATCAGGGGTTACAAGATCGGCCTCACCTCACGCGCCATGCAGATGACCATGCACATCGACGAACCTGATTACGGGACCCTGCTGGATGACATGTTTTTTACAAACGGCGCCGTGATTGACGCTGCAAATTTTACCGATCCCAGGATAGAGGTCGAACTGGCGTTTGTCCTCAAGGACCGCCTGGCCGGGGAGGACGTGACCCTGGACGACGTCATGCAGGCGACCGATTACGTGATACCGGCCCTGGAACTCATCGCAGCCCGGACCTACCGGGTCGATCCCGACACCGGCTACGTGCGCAGGATACAGGACACCATCTCCGACAACGCGGCAAGCGGCGGCGTTATTCTCGGAGAACAGCGCATCGAGCCGGACAGTGTGGACCTGCGCTGGTGCGGCGCGGTACTGTACCGCAACGGCGTGGTGGAGGAGACCGGCCTGGCCGCGGGCGTGCTGGACCATCCCGCCAACGGGATAGTCTGGATCGCCAGACGCTTCGCCCCCCACGGCATTGCGCTGGAACCCGGCCAGGTACTGCTGTCGGGTTCGTTCACCCGGCCCGTACTGGTCCGCCCGGGAGATGTTTTCCGCGCCGACTACGGCAACCAGGGCAGTATCAATTGCAGCTTCAGATGATGAATGTAAGGGGTCGGAGTAAAATCGTCGAGATATTTGCCTGAACACCGGAAATCAGATGATTTTACTCTGACCCTACGTATCCCGGAAATTTCAGCAACAAGACAGGAGAGATGAATGGAACTACCCATTAACCGCCTTAAACAGGCCCTGGCCGCAGGACGGACGCAATACGGCCTGTGGCTGGGTTTGCCGGATACCACCTGCGCCGAGATCTGCGCGGGCGCCGGCTTTGACTGGCTGGTCGTTGACACCGAGCACGGTCCGTTCGACCTGCCTGCGGTGCTGCGCCACCTGCAGACTATCGCAGCCTATGAGGTATCGGCCATCGTGCGTCCGGTATCCGATGACCGCAATGTGCTGAAACAACTCCTGGATACCGGCGTGCAGTCCCTGGTGGTGCCCATGGTCGAATCGGCAGAGCAGGCGGCGGAACTGGTGCGCTCGGTACGCTACCCGCCCGCGGGGGTGCGCGGACTGGGTACGGCCCTGGCCAGGGCGGCGCGCTGGACCAGGATACCGGGTTACCTGCACAAGGCGAACGACCAGATCTGCCTGCTCGCCCAGGTAGAGACCGGGCGCGCAGTCCAGGCATTGCCGGGAATACTGGAAGTCGAGGGCATCGACGGCATTTTCGTCGGCCCGTCCGACCTGTCCGCGTCCATGGGCCATATCGGCAACCCCCGCCATCCGGACGTGGTCAAGGTAATCTACGAGGTGCTGCACAAGGCCCGGGCGGCAGGCAAGACGGCGGGCATACTTGCCCTGGACCCGGCCCACATAGAGGATTACCGCGATCACGGCGCCAACATGATCGGCATCGGCACGGATACGCTGCTGCTAGCCAACAGCGCTCAGCAACTCGCCGAAAGTGTCAAAAACTAAAAAAATCAGAATTAACGCAGACGGAATCCTGCGGGAAGCCGTGGTTGACGAGCAGGCCCGCACCCGGCTGGATGACAGGGTCCTGGAGTTGCAGGACACACGATTACGGCCCGTTACCGACCAGCCGGTAATCTGTGTCGCGCTGAATTACGCCGGGCATTACGATGAACTTGCGGATGCGTTCCAGCATCCTCCCTACAAGCAACCGCCGCGTCAGCCTGTGTTTTTCATCAAGCCCCGGAATACGCTGGCCGGGCACCTGGACGAGATACCGTGCCCGGACGGCACGGACCTCATCTACACCGGCGCCGGCCTGGCCTTCGTGATCGAACGGACGGCTGGCAGGGTAACCCGGGAACAGGCGCTTGACTATATCAGCGGCTACACCATCTACAATGACTTCACCCTGGCGGAAGACAGCTATTTCAGGCCACCCGTTACCACCAAGTGCCTGGACGGTTACGGCCCTGTTGGTCCCTATATCGTTGACAGGGAGGAGATTACCAATCCTCAAGACATCGAAATCAGGACTTATGTAAATAGAGAACTGAGACAAACAGCTTCCACTAAGGATATGAGACTGGAAACACCCGCCATCATTGAGGTATTGACCGAATTCATGACCCTGGACCCAGGGGCGGTGGTCGTAAGCGGCTTCCCGCCGGACCGGGTAGCTGTGCAACCGGGCGATGAAGTCAGGGTGGAGATAGAGCGGATTGGGATTCTGGTAAACCGTGTAGTACAGGAATGCTAACCGACGGTGAGACAGGTTGGGAAGGCAGTTTCAAGACACGCTGTAAATACATCCATGTACGCTCCCTTCCAGCCATCCATGGCTTCCAGAGGGTCTTGAAACTGCCTTCCCAACCTGTCAACGTACTATCCAAATCCAGCCATAAGCAGGTGACTTTCTTGGAATGATAGTGGTATGAAATCAGCACGAGTAAAAATCAACGACAAAGTGGAACAGGTGGCCGTCAATGACGATTACAGCGTCATCGATGCGGGCGGCAGGATCTGGCAGGAGGACGAAATAACCTGGCTGCCACCCCGGCACGGCACCGTGTTCGCGCTGGGGTTGAACTACGTTGACCATGCGGCGGAACTGGCGTTCAAGGCGCCCGAAGAACCGCTGCTGTTCCTGAAAACGCCGAATACCTTCACCGGCCACAGGCAGCGCAGCTACCGGCCGGACAACGTCGAGTACATGCACTACGAGGCGGAACTGGTCGCCGTCATCGGTAAAACGGCGCGCCGGATAAGGCGACGGGACGCCATGAATTACGTGGGCGGCTATACCCTGTGCAACGATTACGCAGTGCGTGATTACCTGGAGAACTATTACCGCCCCAACCTGCGGGTCAAGTGCCGGGATTCCCTGTCCCCCCTGGGACCGTATATCATCGACCGGGATGACATAGACGACCCTCACGACCTCAAGCTCAGCACCCGGGTCAACGGCGAACTGCGGCAGGAGGGTACGACCCGGGACATGGTATTCAATATCCCGTTCCTGATTGAATACCTCTCGGCCTTCATGACCCTGCAGCCGGGCGATATGATATCGACGGGAACGCCGAAAGGGCTCTCGGATGTACGGCCGGGAGATGAGGTGGTGATAGAAGTTGAACAAGTAGGCCGTTTGATCAATTATGTGATCAGCGAGCAGGAATACTTTGATGAACTGGCAACTTGCTGAAAACCTCAAAAAAGCGGAGACCCATTTACGCCGTTTCAGGGACAGCGTCACCGCGCATTATATTAATGGTGAGCCCAGTCCGGGCATTTCCGGCGAAACCTTCGACAACCTGACACCGACGGACAATACCTCTCTGGGACTTGTCGCCGCGGGTTCGGCGGAGGATATCGACCGCGCCTGCCGGGCCGCGCAAGAGGCATTCCCCGCCTGGTCCCGCACCTCCGGAAAAGCGCGCAGGAAAATCCTCAACCGCTTTGCCGAACTGGTCGAACAGCGGGCGGAGGAGATCGCCTGGTTGTAGAGCATGGACTGCGGCCAGCCGATCCGTTTCATGCGGGCAGCCGCGGCGCGCGGCGCCGAGAACTTCCGTTTTTTTGCCGACAAGGCCCCTGAGGCCGGCAACGGCCTGTCGTTGCACCAGGATGAACACCTGAACTACACGAAGCGGACACCTATCGGCCCGGTTGGCGTGATCACGCCGTGGAATACGCCGTTCATGCTGTCCACCTGGAAGATCGCCCCTGCCCTGGCAGCCGGTTGCACCGTGGTGCACAAGCCGGCGGAATTCAGCCCCCTGTCGGCCATGATCCTGGCGCAGATAAGCAGGGAAGCCGGTCTGCCTGATGGAGTGTGGAACACCGTGAATGGCTTCGGCGAGAGCGCCGGAAAAGCATTGACCGAGCATCCCGCCATCAGGGCCATCGGTTTTGTGGGGGAAACGGTGACCGGTACACTCATCATGCGTCAGGCATCCGCCACCCTGAAAAGGATACATGTGGAACTGGGCGGCAAGAATCCCGTCATCGTTTTCGACGACGCCGATTTCGAGCGCGCACTGGACGCCGTGGTATTCATGATCTACAGCCTGAACGGGCAACGCTGTACCTCCAGCAGCCGCCTGCTGGTTCAGGATGGCATTGCCGAGCGGTTCCTGGCCGCGCTGGAACAGCGGGTTAACAGCATCAAGGTGGGACACCCCCTGGACCCCGCCACGGAACTGGGTCCGCTGATCCATCCGAGCCACCTGGAAAAGGTGATGAGTTACGTGGACGCGGCAAGGGAAGAGAACACCATCACCGTCGCGGGGGGGGTGCCGGTGGATGACCTGGGCCCTGGTAATTACCTCAGGCCCACCCTGTTCAGCAACGCAACGAACCGCATGAAGGTCGCACGGGAAGAGATCTTCGGCCCGGTACTGACGGCGGTCCCCTTCGCGACCGAAGAGGAGGCCGTGGCCCTGGCCAACGATACCCCGTACGGTCTGGCAGGTTACGTCTGGACCGCAGACTCCGGGCGCGGTATCCGCATGGCGGAGAACCTGGAAACCGGTATGGTGTGGGTGAATTCGGAGAACAACCGCAACCTGCCGTCGCCCTTCGGCGGCATGAAGCAGAGCGGCATCGGTCGGGACGGGGGCGATTACAGTTTCGATTTTTACATGGAAACCAAGAATATATGTATCGCGCACGGCACCCACAAAATTCCTGTGTTAGGAAGATAAGAATGGGTGAAATCGTTTTAGCAGCCAAGATCACGCATGTGCCGTCCATGTACCTGTCGGAACTGCCCGGCCCCCACCAGGGTTGCCGGGAGGATGCCATCGAAGGCCACCGGGAACTCAGCCGGCGGGCCCGGGCCCGGGGCGCGGATACGGCGCTGGTGTTTGACGTGCACTGGCTGGTGAACAGCGGTTACCATATCAACAGCGGCGAGCATTTCAAGGGCGTGTACACCAGCCATGAACTGCCCCATTTCATCAAGGACATGGCCTATGAGTATGACGGCAATCCCGCCCTGGGCGACCTGATTGCCGAGTGCGCCAATGCCCGGGGCATCAATACCCGGTCGCATCATGTCGATAGCCTGACCCTGGAATACGGCACCCTGGTGCCCATGCGCTACATGAACGGGGATCGGCACTTCAGGGTGGTATCGGTCGCGGCCTGGTGCGCCTGGCACGACCTGAATGATTCCAGGATATTCGGCGAGGCAGTGAGAGAAGCGATAGAAAAAAGCGACAGTAAGGTCATGGTGCTGGCCAGCGGTTCCCTGTCCCACCGTTTCAATGACAATTCCAACGCCGGCGACAAGATATTCCAGATCAGCGACGAGTTTTACCAGCAGACGGACCTGCGCGTAGTGGACCTGTGGAAGCGCGGCGATTTCAAGACCTTCACGGAGATGTTCCACGAGTATGCCTACCGCTGCCACGGTGAAGGCTGGATGCATGACACCGCGATGCTGCTGGGCATGCTGGGCTGGGACGCCTATGACAGGCCGGTGGAGATCATCAGTGATTATTTTCCCAGTTCCGGCACGGGACAGATCAACGCCGAGTTTCCCGTGAACTGAGCATGCCCCATTTCATCCTGGAATATTCCGCCAATCTGGATGACGACCTGGACCTGGACGGCTTGTTCGGGGCCCTGCATGAGACCGCAATGGACACCGGCGTGTTTGCCCTGGGCGGCGTGCGCTTTCGCGCCCACCGCTCCGCGCATTACCTGGTCCCCGCTGGCGACCCGGACAATGCCGTCGTGCAACGGACCGCCCGCATAGGCCGCAGGCGTGACCCGGACGTAAGACGTGAGGTCGGGGAGAAAATATTCAATACCCTGACAGAGTACCTGGACAGCCTCTACCGGGAACGGCCCCTGGCCATCTCATTCGAGATGACCGAACTTACTTTCGGACTGAGTTTCCGAAAGAACAACATCCACGAGAGGATAAAACGGAAACAGGGCGCGGACCAGGCCCAGTAAAAGGACGTATCAGGCAGTTTGGGAATACCTGTTCAGGAATGTCGACAGCCGTGGATGGCTGTCGATAAAGCGTACATGGATGTATTTACAGCGTGTCCTGAACAGGTATTCCCAAACTGCCACAGTTGAACAAGGGAACGGATCTATTTCCCCGCGATGAAATGCATCCAGTGGTCTTCGCGCCATCTGGCGTCAACGTAGCTGAAGCCGGCGTCCAACAGCCAGGATTTCTGGTCGGCATAAGCGTCAGGCCGATCATAGACCTCATGGTGTTCAGCCAGCCACGCCCATTTCTCGCCGTCCGGGTAGCTGGCGTTGACGAATGCTTCCCAGTCACCGATCAGCGCCTTATGTTCGGGGGAATTCCTTTCGACCATCAGGTCCGAGCAGGTGAATACGCCGCCCTGTTTCAGCGCGGCGTACAACAAGGGGAAAATCCACTGCTTTTCCGTACTGTCGCAGTGGTGCAGGCTGAAACATGCGGTAATGAGGTCGAAATAATCCTCAGGGAAGGTATAATCCCGGAAGTAACTCCTGACATAAGTTATGTTCTCGCCGGGAAACCGGCCCCGGCATAGTTCCAGCATGTCTGGCGATGCATCGAGCAGGACATATTTCGCCCCGGGAAATTTCTTCAGCAACAGGGCAGTTACGTTTCCGTTGCCGCACCCCAGGTCCAGGATCCTGGTCGGGGAAAAGTCTGCAGGCAGGTTATCGGTGAGACTGGACAGCAGGCGCAGGTAATGCGGCACTATGCGGATCATATCCTCCGTATAGTGATTGGAGAACTGGTCGAACTCGGCTGAAAGGGTTTCCTTGATTTTCATAACGGCATTTTAGCTTAATTGGAAAAATCTATATGTCACTGCTTGAAGCAGCAGCAATCCTGATCATACTCGGGTCGTTTTTCTCAGCCTACGTCAGCGCAGCTTTTGCGGTGGGTGGCGGTTTCATCATGCTCGCCATCGTCTCCAGCGTCGTGCCGATAACCGTGGCGGTGCCGCTGCACGCCTGGATGATGCTGGGATTGT
Organism: Gammaproteobacteria bacterium; assembly: GCA_009843675.1. Taxonomy (GTDB): domain Bacteria; phylum Pseudomonadota; class Gammaproteobacteria; order Eutrophobiales; family Eutrophobiaceae; genus JAAXHV01. The sequence goes on from VYCZ01000151.1 coordinate 8,105, forward strand.
CGCTGGGCAGGTCCTGGTATTTTCGCAGGGAGATAATCTGGCGTATCGCCGCGCCGTTTTTGCTGGGCGCCTTAATCGGCGTCTTCATCGGGGGGCGGGTGTATTTTGACCTGTCCGAGTTCCTGCTGTGCCTTGTTATCGGCATGTTGATACTGGCCGCGGTCTGGATGCCGAAAGCAGAGTGGGGCTCCAGGATTCCGACGCCTTTTTTCTGGGTCGGTGTCATTCATTCGTTTCTATCCACCCTGTTCTCATTCGGCGGCCTGTTTCAACCCCTCATGCTGCGCGCGGCCTTGTCGAAGCTGCAGATCGTAGGGACGCTGGCGGCAGGACTGTTACTGATGAACGTGCTCAAGCTGAGCGCATACAGTTATTACGGTTTTGATTACGGGCCTTATTTCCATGTCATCCTTGGCGCCGTCCTGGCGGCAATCCCCGGCGCCTACCTCGGCAGAAAGACATTGCACCGTATCCCCGAGGACAAATTCAGGTTGATCTTCAGGATTATAATGACGTTCTTTGCGCTGAGATTGCTGTACCGGGCCTGGGTTCTACTCTGACGGCTTCAGTTCACCCGGACGAAAAAGGACGGGCCCGGCCGTCGGCCAGGCTGAGAATATTATCCGACAGCGACTGCGCCCGCTGCCGGTCGTGGGTGCTGAAAATGATAGTCCTGGTCCGGGCAGCCCGTTCCCCGGCAATCCACGCTTCAATTTCATTGACGGTGACCTCATCCAGGTAGGTGAACGGCTCATCCATGATAACCACCCCGGGT
>VYCZ01000155.1:0-7501 GCA_009843675.1 Gammaproteobacteria bacterium
GCAACTTGACGGTAAATTCAGGTAGAATTAACGGGGAGGGGGTGAGTAGTTACCTAATTTTTATGCCAGCGGCAATGTCTGTACTCCATCACGCGCGGGACTGTTGACCGGGCGTTATGCCATCCGGGACGGTCTGGCTGACAAGACTATTACCCTCAAGGATACCCGCGGCCTGCCGGCAGATACGACGACTATCGCCGGGCTATTGAGAGAACAAGGGTATCGGACAGCATTGATCGGGAAATGGCACCTGGGCCACCACACACCGGCGCAACAACCCAATGCACAGGGATTTGACCTGTTCTACGGCCTGCTGCACCCCAACGACGCTGCCCAGTCCCTGTACCGCAATACACAGGCAACCGATGAACCCTTTGAGCAAAGCGCCCTGACCCGGCGTTTTACCGGGGAAGCGGTCAGGTTCATCGAAAATAACTCACGCCAACCGTTTTTCCTGTTTATGTCACACACTGCGCCTCACATTCCCCTGGTCCCATCCGCTGCATTCGCAGGCACTTCCCGGGCAGGCGCTTACGGCGATGTTGTGCAGGAACTCGACTGGAGCGTCGGACAGTTGCTTGATGCCATACAACGCAATAATCTCACCGATAACACGCTGATAATTTTTACCAGCGACAACGGCCCCTTCCCGGAAGGCAGTACCGGTGGATTGCGCGGCGGCAAGGGTACGGCCTGGGACGGCGGTTACCGCGTGCCGTTCATTGCGCGCTGGCCAGGACACATCCCGGCCAACGGTATAGCCGATGCCATGGCCATGAATATCGACCTGTTGCCGTCCATTGCGGCGATAACCGGTGCGTCACTGCCCCGATCCGTACAACTCGACGGCCGGAATTTCCTGCCTGTTCTGCTCGGCGATACGGGAGATTCACCCCATGAGGTGCTGTTTTTCTTCAATAATGAACGCATCGTTGCGCTACGCACACAAAACTGGAAAATGGTCGTTCAAGCCAGCTACCGGGATATCCAGCGACGCCTGCCGGAACACGACGTCCTGTTGCTGTTCGACATGCGCACAGACCCACAGGAGCGTTACAGTATGGCCGCACACCGGCCTGACAAGTGGCGGGAATTACAGGCACTCCTGGAGCGCGGACGAAGGGAACTTGAAGCGCTGACACATCAATAGCTGCCGTCCAGGAGCCCGCCAATGCCGGACCGGAACGATGGCGTCCTGGCGAGCCCCGGTAGTTCAGCCGGCCATTCTCATAGCATTCCGGGTTGTCACTGCGCCCGCCCGGCTCCTTGCCCGGAAAGACGTAGACAATACCCTGCTCCTTAAGCGTCTCGTTCAGGCGCTCTCGATTGAATTGCGGTTTATAACGGCTATACGGCACTGAACGCATATCGGCAAGCGCGTCTACACTGTGCCGCTGTAGCAACGCAATAAAGCGGTCAATAGGGTGAGTCGAGTGACCGATGGTTATAGATCATTGATACTGCAGCTCATTGAGTTGCCAGTAGATATCGGTATTCTTCAGCGCCTCATTATCCTGTATCCGGTCGAAAGCGGTTTTCCCCTCACCGTCTTTGGCTTTCGGGTTGGCGCCGGCTTCCAGAAGAACCCTCACCATGGATGGGTTCTTATTGAACCTTGCTGCAAAATGCAGTGGAGATACGCCGTATTCAGCTCGCGCACTGGCATCTGCACCGGCCTGTACCAGGGCTGTCACTACTTCAGGGTTTGTGTTATAGCTTGCTGCAACATGCAGTGGAGACAAGCCGTTTTCAGCTCGCGCACCGACATCTGCACCGGCCTGCACCAGGGCCGCCACTACTTCAGGGTTTGTGTTATAGCTTGCTGCAAAATCCAGCGGAGACCAGCCGTTTTCAGATCGCGCATCGAGGTCTATTATGCCCTGTGCAAGTCCGGCTTGTATGTCCTGTGGCGTGGCGCTCCGCCAGAATTCTACGTCATGCCAGCGCATATTCAAGCTGACCCGGTTGCTGTCATCATCTGCAAGTACAGGCCAGGAAATCATGGCGAGAACAATTATCGAGAGTCGCAGAAGGTATGTCATCACATCGCGCTTTTTTCTAAAAATTTGTAACCCCGGATGATAGCGTAACACATAAGGAGAAGTTCAGCATCGCGGCAGAATCAACTGTAATACCGGATAGTGTTTTCAGTAGTATTCAGGCTCCGACGTCAGAAGGTGGTGTCCCTGTAGAAAAGTCTTACACTGATGTGGGGAATACATGCCATACTGTGAGCATGAACGAGTGGACATCTTTCATCGCAACCGAGACGAACGGCTGACCAACCAAAGGGAAAGAGAGAATGGTATCCGGCACGTTACATACTGCGCCGGTACTGCCCGCCGGTGGCGAAGAAGGCGTCGGTCAGTTGCCCCAGGGAACAATAACGCACTGCGTTCATGAGTTCCGCGAACACGTTCTCGTTGTTGATCACTGCACTGCGGATGCGTTTCAGCGCCTTGTCCGCCTTATCCCTGTTCCTGTCTTCGAACTCTCGCAAACGCCGTAGCTGACTCTGCTTTTCCTCCTCCGTTGAGCGGCTCAGCATCGTGCCGGAAGCCTCTTCCTCCGCCGGGTTGAGGAAGGTGTTGACACCGATGATGGGGTAGCTGCCGTCGTGCTTCTTATGTTCGTAATACAGCGATTCATCCTGTATTTTGCCCCTCTGGTACCCGGTCTCCATAGCGCCCAGGACCCCGCCTCGCTCTGAGATACGCTCGAACTCCTGCAATACCGCCTCTTCCACCAGGTCGGTCAGTTCCTCGATGATGAACGAACCCTGGCTGGGATTCTCGTTCATGGCCAGGCCCCATTCCTTGTTGATGATCAGCTGGATCGCCAGGGCGCGCCGCACCGAATCCTCCGTTGGCGTGGTGACGGCCTCGTCAAAGGCATTGGTATGCAGGCTGTTGCAGTTGTCATACACGGCGATCAGGGCCTGCAAGGTGGTGCGGATGTCATTGAACGCCATCTCCCGGGCGTGCAGGGAGCGCCCTGAGGTCTGGATATGGTATTTCAGTCTCTGACTGCGCTCATTGGCGCCGTATCTATCCCGCATGGCGACAGCCCAGATGCGCCGCGCCACCCTGCCCAGCACCGTGTATTCCGGGTCCATTCCGTTGGAGAAGAAAAAAGACAGGTTGGGAGCAAAATCATCGATGTGCATACCCCGGGCCAGGTAGGCTTCGACGAAGGTGAAACCGTTTGCCAGCGTGAAGGCAAGCTGCGAGATCGGGTTCGCCCCGGCTTCGGCGATGTGGTAGCCGGATATGGACACCGAATAAAAATTGCGGATATTGTTGTCGATGAAATACTGCTGTATGTCCCCCATCATGCGCAGGCTGAATTCCGTGGAAAAAATGCAGGTATTCTGTCCCTGGTCCTCTTTCAGGATATCGGACTGCACGGTGCCGCGCACATTTTCCAGGGTGTGCGACCTGATACGGGCGGCTTCCCCGGCATCAGGCTCCCGTGCATGCTCCTCTCTGAACCTCTCCACCTGCTGGTCGATCGCGGTATTCAGGAAAAAGGCCAGGATTGCCGGCGCCGGGCCGTTGATGGTCATGGATACGGAGGTATCGGGATCACACAGGTCAAAGCCGTCGTAGAGGGCCTTCATATCGTCCAGGGTGGCGATGGAAACGCCGGAATTGCCGACCTTGCCGTAGATATCCGGCCGTTCATCCGGGTTAAATCCGTACAGGGTCACCGAATCAAATGCCGTCGACAGGCGCTTGGCCTCGGAATGTTCGGACAGTTTCCTGAAGCGCCGGTTGGTCCTGAACGGATCGCCTTCACCGGCGAACATGCGGGTCGGGTCCTCATTCTCCCGCTTGAACGGGAACACGCCGGCGGTATAGGGGAAATAGCCGGGCAGGTTCTCCCGCATCAACCAGCCCAGCAATTCCCCGTGGTCCGAATAACGGGGCGGCATGATCCTGGGGACCACCGTGCCGGAAAGCGTGGTGTACGTGGTTTTCGTCCTGAGCTCCCGGTCCCGCCCCCGTGTAACGTACACATCTCCCTGGTATTGCTCCCTGATAGCGGGCCACCGTTCGAGCAAATCCCTGGAATACGGGTCCAGCGCTTCCTCTCTCCGTGCGGCCAGTTCCTCCAACGCGGTACAGGAAGCCGGGTCGGTCCCGTTGCCGCAGGACTTCAACATCGATACACTGGCCTGCAATTGCTGCCGCTCCCGTGCAATGTCCGACTGCTCCCGTGCATGGTCATGGTATTCCCGGACGCCGGCAGCTATCTCTCCCAGGTACCGTTGCCGCTGCGGCGGAACAATGACGGAACGCTCGGTTGACGTTTTATCTTTAACGCCGGGCAGGACGCTTTCGAATTCCGGCAGTCCCTTTGCCCTCAGGACAGGCAGCAGGCCCTGGTAAAGCGCGGTCACGCCGGCATCGTTGTATTTCGCGGCAATGGTGCCGTACACCAGCATGTCATCCGGGGACACGGAAAACTCCTGCCGGTTGCGTTGCAGTTGTTTCGCCACATCCCTGCGGGCATCCTCGGCGCCCTTGCGGTCAAACTTGTTGATGGCCACGGCTTCGGCAAAATCCAGCATATCTATCTTTTCCAACTGGCTGGCGGCGCCGAACTCGGGCGTCATCACGTACAAGGGAATATCCACGAGGGGAACGATCCCCGCGTCACCTTGTCCGATACCCGGTGTTTCGACGATTATCAAGTCATATCCCGCCATTTTCACCGCATTTATGATATCCGGCAGGTATTCCGGTATCTCCGTTGCCGCCGAACGGGTTGCAAGGGAACGCATGAATATCGTGTCATGATAAATCGAGTTCATACGGATACGATCGCCCAGCAAGGCCCCGCCGGTTTTCCTGCGGGTAGGATCGATCGCGAGCACGGCGATTCTCAGACTGTCCCGGCTGTCCAGGCGGAACCGCAGGATGATTTCATCGGTGAGCGAGGATTTGCCGGCGCCGCCGGTACCGGTAATACCCAGCACGGGCGTATCCCTGCCCTTCCCGGTGACCTGGCGGCCGGGCGCTTTCATCTGGTCCGGGGTATACTTGTTGTTTTCAATTGCGCTGATCACCCTAGACAAGGTTATTTCATCTCCGTTTCGCAACTCCCCGGGCGTAACGGGACGTACACTACAGACATCAAAACTGCAGGCTTCCAGCATGTCGTCTATCATTCCCTGCAATCCCAGGTTGTGACCGTCTTCCGGCGAATAGATGCGTTGAACACCGTATTCATGCAATTCCTGTATCTCATCCGGTACAATCACCCCGCCGCCGCCGCCGAATACCTTGATATGGCCGGCATCGCTCTCCCGGAGCATATCCAGCATGTATTTGAAATACTCGACATGCCCGCCCTGGTATGAACTGACTGCAATGCCCTGCACGTCTTCCTGCAAGGCCGTCCTGACTATTTCATGTACGGAACGGTTATGCCCCAGGTGGATCACCTCCGCCCCGGACTGTTGCAGTATGCGGCGTATGATATTAATTGACGCATCATGCCCATCGAACAGGCTGGCCGCCGTAACAAACCGGGGTCCGGGTACAGGCCGTTTGCTTTCAGAGGTCATGTGCTGGTTTCACTTGCTCAGGGAGTCTGAATATATTTTATTTACGTTTACGTAAACGTCAATTACTTTTTTTCCTGCTACCATCACAAGAGAAAATATGCCTGTTAATACTGATAAAACCGATATATCAAGTACTTACAAGAGAAAACTGTATTCCATATCGGACTTGTCGAAGGAGTTCGACGTCACAACCCGCGCCATCAGGTTCTATGAAGATGCGGGTTTGTTAAGCCCGCTCAGGGAGGGACGCAGCCGGTATTACACCGTCAGGGACCGCACCCGCCTGAAGCTGATCCTGCGCGGGAAACGACTGGGGTTTTCCCTGAATGAAATCGGTGAAATGTTCCGGTTATATGATGCCGAGCCTGGCGAAGTCGCCCAGTTAAACCACATACTGGATAAAATCAATGAAAAAATGCATTTGCTGGAGAGACAATTGGAAGACGTACAGATCGTCATGCAGGAACTGCAGGAATTCAGGCAGCAATGCCGGGAACGGCTGGAACAGATGATCGCCGATACGTAGTATAATCGGGTAAATCCGTATTTAACCCGGTATCCATATGCGTTAAGTGACTCATGACAACGCACAAATACAACATGAAGGACTACCAGGAAACGTACTCCACGTTCCAATGGGAACGTCCGGAAAAATACAATTTCGCCCGTGACGTGATTGACCGCTGGGACCCCGCAAAACCTGCCATGCTCTGGGTTGATGACGGTGGGACCGAGATCACCAGGACGTTCGGAGAGATCAGCGAGGCGTCAAGAAGATTATGCAATGTCCTCGCCGGAGCCGGTGTCAGGACGGGAGACACGGTTTCGTCATGCTGCCCAGGGTCATCCCCTGGTGGGAGACATTTACCGCCACGTTGCGCATGGGCGCGGTGATCTCACCGGGCACCGTACAGCTTTCCGAAAAAGACCTGGAATACCGGATCAACGCCGCGGCGGCCACCTGCGTGGTGACCGACAGCGCCAATGCGGCCAAGGTGGATGCCGTGCTTGACAAGTGCCCTACCCTGGTGGCGCGCATTATCACGGACGGCCAGCGGGAAGGCTGGATCGATTACCGCCAGGCCCTGGATGCTGCATCACCCGTATTCGAAGCCGTTGACACCGGCGCAGACGATGAAGCCATCTGTTATTTCACCTCCGGTACCACGGGTTACCCCAAGATGTGCATCCATACCCACAGCTACGCCATCGGCCACCGCATTACCGGCGAGTTATGGCTGGACCTGAAACCGGAGGACCTGCACTGGAACGTCAGCGATACCGGCTGGGGCAAGGCCGCCTACAGCAGTTATTTCGGCCCCTGGCTGTGCGGGACCACTTTGTTCATTCATCATACCAGCGGTTTCAACCCGCAACAGACCCTGGAACTCCTGGCAAAATACCCAATCACTACTTTTTGCGGCGCGCCGACCATCTACCGCATGCTGGTGCTGGAGGATCTCGGCCGTTTTAGCTTCAAGGCGCTGCGGCACTGCACCGGTGCGGGCGAACCGCTCAACCCCGAGATTATAGACACCTGGAAAAAAGCCACCGGCCTGACCATCCGGGACGGCTACGGGCAGACCGAAACCGTGATCCTCTGCGCCAGTTTCCCCTGTATCGAACCCAAGGCTGGCTCCATGGGCAAACCGGCGCCGGGTATCGACCTGCAGGTGATTGACGACAAGGGAGGCATCCTGGAACCGGACACCGAAGGGGATATCGCCGTGCGCATTAATCCGCAGCCGCCACAGGGATTTTTCCGTGAGTACCGCAATGACCCGGAGCGCACGGCTGCTACGCACCGGGGCGACTGGTACGTAACCGGCGATCGCGCCTACAGGGATGAAGACGGCTACTTTTGGTTTGTCAGCCGCGCCGATGACGTCATCCTGTCGGCCGGCTACCGCATCGGCCCCTTCGAGGTGG
>VYCZ01000155.1:7511-8843 GCA_009843675.1 Gammaproteobacteria bacterium
GTGGAGAGCGCCCTGATTGAACATCCTGCCGTCGCGGAATCCGCGGTGGTCTCCAGTCCCGACGCGACCCGCGGCGAAGTTGTCAAAGCGTTCGTGGTGCTGGCCCCGGGGTACGCCGGGTCCGATGAATTGAAACAGGAACTCCAGGATCATGTGAAACGGGTGACGGCGCCCTACAAGTACCCGCGCAGGATAGATTTCATCAAGACCCTGCCCAAGACCGTCAGCGGCAAGATCCGCCGTGTGGAACTGCGCGAGAGAGAGTGGCGTTAAATGCAAACACTGCCTGTCGATAATACCGCCCTGGAAAACAGGGAGGCCCTAATCACAGAACTCAGGACAATTCTCCCCGATGAGTGCGTGATTGTCGATGAGGGGGCATTGCGCGTCTACGAGACTGATGCCCTGACCGCGTACCGGCAGGTGCCGATGCTGGTCGTATTACCGGAAACGACGGCCCAGGTCGCAGCCGTTTTGAGGCTGTGCAGCCGCATGAATATCAAGGTAGTGCCCAGGGGCGCAGGCACATCGTTATCAGGCGGCGCGCTGCCCCTGGTCGACGGGATCGTCCTGGGACTGGGTAAATTCAACAGGATTCTCGAGGTCGATTACGCCAACCGTTGCGTGGTCGCGCAATCCGGCGTGACCAACCTGGCGATCACCGAGGCGGTGAAACACAAGGGATTCTATTACGCCCCCGATCCCTCCAGCCAGATCGTCTGCACCATCGGCGGTAACGTCAGTGAAAACTCGGGGGGCGTGCATTGCCTCAAGTACGGCCTGACCACGAACAACGTCATGGGGATTGAAATGGTGACCATGGAAGGAGAGATACTGCGCCTGGGCGGAAAGTATCTCGACCCCGCCGGGTACGACATGCTGGGCATAGTGACCGGCTCGGAAGGATTGCTGGGGGTCATCACGGAGGTGACGGTAAGGATCTTGCAGGAACCGCAAACAGCCAAAGCCATGCTGCTGGGATTTCCCAGCAATGAGACCGCGGGTGAGTGTGTAGCCGGGATAATCAGCGCGGGTATTATCCCCGCCGGTATAGAAATGATGGACGAATTCGCCATCAAGGCGGCGGAGGATTTTGTCCATGCAGGTTATCCCTTGGACTGCCCTGCCTTGGTACTCACGGAACTGGACGGGCCTGAAGGAGAAGTGACCGAACTGATCGAACAGGTCCGGAGAATTGCCGAAAGTTGCCAAGCGAGCTTTATCAGGGTCAGCGAATCAGAGGAAGAACGCGTGCGCATCTGGGCCGGAAGAAAAGCGGCCTTTCCGGCGCTGGGCGATATTTCTCCTGATTACTACTGCATGGACGGCACC
>VYCZ01000414.1:0-4808 GCA_009843675.1 Gammaproteobacteria bacterium
GGCTTCCAGGTCACCCAGGAGAAAGGCGTTGCTGGACCAGATCGGCGCAGCTTACGAGATCATCGGCACGGACGTGGAAGAAATCCGCGGGGAAGATGAGTCGGCGGCAGACTATGTTGTGCGCATGGCCGCGGCAAAAGCCGAGGCCGCCAGGGCGGCCGCGCCGCACCCTTGGCCGATACTCGCAGCGGACACGGAAGTGATCCTGGACAACTGGCTCCTGGGGAAGCCACAGGACCGTCAAGCGGCGGTTGAGATGCTCATGGCGCTGTCCGGCAGGACACACCGGGTACTCACCGCCGTGGTCCTCCTGCACGACCGGCTGGAATGCAGGTTGAGCGAGAGCACAGTCAGTTTCAGTCCGCTCACCATAAAGGAATGCGAGGCCTACTGCGACAACGAAATGCCTTACGACAAGGCAGGCGGGTACGGCATACAGGATCGGGCGGCGGCATTCATCTCAAGAATTGAAGGCAGCTACTCCGGCAGCATGGGGCTGCCGTTGTATGAAACCGCGCAGTTGCTGGCGGGATACAGGTAAATTCTCCTTCGGGGATCTGCCATTGCGCCTGGAGGCTGATCAGAACCGGTTGAAATAACGCCTCAGGCAGATGCCGTAGTAGTGATCGACGATGTAATAGTAAATGTCGGTCCAGCTTGGGGCGCCGTTCTCATCGGTGGGCCACCACAATTTTCTGTTTCTCCAGTAATTGTGGAAGTGGTCCGAGCAATAATTGACGGTTTCCTCATCGTAATCCAGTTCCTTGTTGCCCACCGCATGTTCCGCATCGATATAGTCCCGCATCACCTGCCTGTAGGCGAGGTTCAGCCGCGGCATGCCGTCCTCTTCCAGTTCGCCCCTGTCGGCGCGGGCGCCGTAGCGCTGCGCCAGGGTATCCAGCCGCGCCAGTTTCCCGGCCCCGGCCTGCGCTTTCTCCAACCGTTCACAGGCCCCGGCGTCGCCCGCGTTGCATTCTCTCTCCCACAGGTCGAGCGCGGAAAACTGGCGCGGCTCATTAAGGGCAACAAACAGAATGAGCGAGGCGACCCACACGGTTCAGTAGCCGGCTGTCAGATCAACGGCACGATCAGCAGCGCAACGATATTGATGATCTTGATCAGCGGGTTCACTGCCGGGCCCGCGGTGTCCTTATAGGGATCGCCCACGGTATCGCCGGTGACTGCGGCCTTGTGAGCCTCCGAGCCCTTGCCGCCCAGGTTGCCGTCCTCGATGTATTTCTTGGCGTTGTCCCAGGCGCCGCCACCGGCCGTCATGGAGATGGCGACGAACAGGCCGGTCACTATCGTCCCCAGCAACAGTCCGCCCAGGGCCACGGGGCCCAGCACCACGCCCACGATCACCGGGACCAGCACCGGCAGCAGGGAAGGAATGATCATTTCCTTGATGGCGGATTTGGTCAGCAGGTCCACAGCCCGGGAATAATCCGGCTTGCCGGTGCCTTCCATAATCCCGGGGATCTCCCGGAACTGGCGCCGCACCTCATGCACCACCGATCCGGCGGCGCGGCCGACCGCTTCCATGGCCATGGCGCCGAACAGGTAAGGCACCAGGCCGCCGATGAACAGGCCGATGATGACCAGCGGGTCGGACAGTGAAAACTCCACATGCGTGCCGGTCTGGGCCAGGGCATGGGTATAGTCGCCGAACAGCACCAGTGCGGCAAGGCCGGCGGAACCGATCGCATAGCCCTTGGTGACGGCCTTGGTGGTATTCCCCACGGCATCCAGGGGGTCGGTGATGTTGCGGATTTTCTCATCCAGTTCCGCCATCTCGGCGATGCCGCCGGCGTTGTCGGTAATGGGACCGAAGGCGTCCAGGGCAACGATGATGCCGGTCATCGACAGCATGGACGTTGCGGCAATGGCGATACCGTAAAGCCCGGCCAGCTCGTGTGCGCCCCAGATGCTGGCGCAGACCGCCAGCACCGGCAGGGCCGTCGACTTCATGGATACGCCGAGGCCGGCGATGATGTTGGTGGCATGGCCGGTTTCGGATGCGGCCGCAACATGCTTTACCGGGGCATAGTCGGTGCCGGTGTAGTATTCGGTGATCCACACCATCGCCGCGGTCAGCGCCAGGCCGATCAGCGCGCATAGATATAAAGACATGGCCGACATGCCGGGAATATCCGCCATCATTGTGTTCGTGACCGGGTAAAACAGGACGGCCGCCAGCACGCCCGCCACGATCAGGCCCTTGTACAGGGCGCCCATGATGCTGCCGCCTTCCCCGGACCGGACGAAGAAACAGCCGATCACCGAGGCGACGATGGAGGCGCCGCCCAGCGCCAGCGGATAGAGCACGGCGGCTTCGCTCCCGCGAACCAGCAGGCTGCCCAGCAGCATGGTCGCTATCACGGTCACCGCGTAGGTTTCAAACAGGTCGGCCGCCATGCCGGCACAGTCGCCCACGTTATCGCCGACATTGTCCGCGATCACCGCGGGGTTGCGCGGGTCGTCCTCGGGGATGCCGGCCTCTACCTTGCCTACCAGGTCGGCGCCCACGTCGGCGCCCTTGGTGAAGATGCCGCCGCCCAGACGGGCAAAGATGGAAATCAGCGATCCGCCGAAGCCCAGGCCGATCAGGGCGTGGAGAATAGTGTCGGTTTCCGCCCCCATTTTTTGCAGCAAGGCATAGTAGCCGGCGACGCCCAGCAGGCCCAGTCCGACGACCAGCAGGCCAGTTATCGCGCCGCCCCTGAATGCGACCGTCAGCGCATCGTTGATCCCCCGGTTGGCGGCTTCGGCAGTGCGCAGGTTGGCGCGCACGGAGATGTTCATGCCGATGTAACCGGCGGCGCCGGAGAACAGCGCGCCGATCAGGAACCCGAAGCCGGTGTACCAGTCGAGCACGAGACCCAGCACGATGAACAGGATGATACCGACCGCGCCGATGGTCGTGTACTGGCGGTTGAGGTACGCGGAGGCACCCTGCTGGATGGCCGCAGCGATTTCCCGCATGCGTTCGTTGCCTTCGGGCTGGGCGAGTATCCAGCGCACCGAGAAGATGCCGTAGAGGATGGCGATTACACTGCAAATCAGGGCGAGGTCCAATGTTGACATGTTTAATGCTCCTTAAAATGATCAGGGGTTGTGGTTGGTATGGATAAAAGCCTGACAGTTTATAGATTTAGCGGCGAAGTTCAAACCCGGCCGCGGTTTTTTTTGCCACCGGCGCATTCCTGAGGCGCACATAGTCGGGCATCCCGTTCCGGTAAGGCGGATAGTCTTCTCCCTGGATCAGCGGCTCCAGGTAGGCGCGGCACGCGGGCGTGATGCCGAAACCGTCTGCACTGATGAATTCTCCGGGCATGAATTTTTCCACATTGGCCACGTCCTTAAGGTCCGCCAGGCCGATTTCCCAGCGGTAAGGGTTATCGGAGGTACGCACAATCACCGGCATGATCGCGTTTTTGCCGGCCAGGGCGAACTCCACCGCGGCCTTGCCCAGGGCATAAGCCTGATCGACATCCGTCTTCGAGGCGATATGGCGCGCCGAGCGCTGCAGGTAATCGGCAACGGCCCAGTGGTATTTGAACCCCAGTTGCTGCTTGACCAGCGCCGCCACTACCGGCGCCGCGCCCCCCAACTGGGCATGGCCGAAGGCATCCTTCGTGCCCTGTTCAGCCAGGAAGCGGCCGTCCGGCCACCGCGCGCCTTCGGATACGACGACGGAACAGTAGTCATGGCGCGCAACGCAGTCCCGGACCCTGGCGAGAAATCTATCCTGGTCGAACGGGACCTCGGGAAACAGGATCACCACCGGAATGTCGTTGTCGCGGTCGGCGGCCAGCCCCCCCGCGGCGGCAATCCAGCCGGCATGGCGGCCCATGACTTCGATAATGAACACCTTGGTGGACGTCCTGGCCATCGAGCTGACGTCGTAGGAAGCCTCGCGCACGGATACCGCAATATATTTGGCCACCGAACCGAACCCGGGGCAGTTGTCGGTGACGGGCAGGTCGTTATCGACCGTCTTGGGAATGTGTATCGCCTGTATCGGGAAACCCCATTGTGCGGACAGTTGTGAAACCTTGTGACAGGTATCGGCTGAGTCGCCGCCCCCGTTGTAGAAAAAATACCCGATGTTGTGGGCTTTGAAGACTTCGATCAGGCGCTCGTATTCATCCCGGCTTTCTTCCAGCCCCTTGAGCTTGTAACGGCAGGAACCGAAGGCGCCGGAAGGCGTATGCCTGAGTGCGGCAACGGCTTCGGGCGTTTCCTGCCCGGTGTCGATCAGGTCCTCGGTCAGGGCGCCGATAATGCCGTTGCGTCCGGCGTACACGTTCGCGATTCTGTCCGGATGCCGGCGCGCGGTCTCCAGCACGCCGCAGGCGCTGGCATTGATAACGGCGGTCACCCCGCCGGATTGCGCGTAAAAAGCGTTTTTTGCTTCGGCCATCGAAAAAAATCTCCTTGCCATGAAATAATAACCAAAATGCGATATGTTACACGTTTATATTGCGCTTCTCACCTGGACACACGACGCCACGGGAACCAAGTACTTCCGGTTAACTCTATAGAACATGATTACAGAGCTTTTCCGATTGAAACCGGCCGGAATCGGCCTGCTGGCGGCCATATGCCTGTGCGCCGCGGCGATGGCCGACGTGACAACCCTGGACCTGCCGGATATCGGCGATTCAACCGGAGGACTGCTGAGCCCCGAGTTTGAGCGGCGCCTGGGCCAGGCGTTTCTCAGCCAGGTGAGAAAGCAGGCGGACATCGTGTCCGACCCGGAAATCAACACTTACATCGAGTCGATCGGCTACCGGCTGGTTTCCCAG
>VYCZ01000414.1:4818-8533 GCA_009843675.1 Gammaproteobacteria bacterium
ATCATGAATGCCGACAACGAATGCGAAATCGCAGGCGTCGTGGCCCATGAATTCGCCCTAGTGTCCCAGAAACACTTGGCAAGGTCCGTGGAGATGTCAAAAAAAATGAGTATCCCGACGATGGCGGCTATGCTCGGGGCCATCCTGATTGCGACCCAGAACCCCGATGCCGGGCAGGCCGCCCTGATGGCGGTGCAGGGCGCCTCGGCACAGGCGCAGATCAATTTCACCCGCGCCAACGAGCAGGAAGCGGACCGCATCGGCATCCAGTTGCTGGCGCGCTCGGGTTTCAATCCCCGCGGCATGACGGGGTTCTTCCAGAAACTGCAGCAAAGCTCGCGGTTTTCCGCCCAGGCCCCGGAATTTCTTCGTACCCATCCGTTGACCACGCGCCGGATTGCCGATGCCGCGGCGCGGGCGGCGGCCTATGGCGCAGGTTCCTACAATGAAAGCCTGAGTTTTGACCTGGTCCGGGCAAAACTGGTTGCGAGGTCCCATGGAACCCCGCGCGCGGCGGTGGCTTTTTTTTCCCGCCGGGTTGCCGACCCCCTGCGGGAGGATAGCCGGGACGCCGACCGTTACGGCTACATCATCGCGCTGACCGGGGACGGCCAGTACGCGCTTGCGCGGGAGCAGGCGCGGCGGTTGCTGGCAAAGGAGCCGGAAAACGTCACATACCTGCTTGCCGCGGCGGACATCGAGGTCAGGCAGGGGAACTACGATACGGCGTTTTCGATTTTCTCAAAAACGGAACAACTGTATCCGGACTATCGCCCGCTGGTGCTGAACTACAGCAATGCCTTGTTGAAGGGCGGGCAGCCCTACCTGGCCCGCGACAAACTGCGCGAGTTCGGCAGGTTCCAGTCTCTGGACATTACTTATTTTGATTACCTGACCCGTGCCGAGGCTGAAGCAGGCGACCAGGTCGAATCCGGCATTGCCAACGCGGAATATTATTTCCTGACCGGCGAGACCCAGGTGGCCATCGAACAGCTCAGGCACATTTTACGCCAGGACGCGCCGCGCCCGGATTATTACCAGACAGAACGCATCAAGGCCCGGATGGCATTCCTGGAACAGGAACTGCAGTTGGAGCGGGATATGAAACTGAGAAAGTGAAGCAGGCGCAGGGCTGATATGGGGAAGGAAAAGAGTGACAGGGGACCGGGGACGGAATTAATTCCGTCCCCATACATACGCTGCATGTGCGGGATTGTGTTCCTGTTCATAGCCTCCTGCTCTTCCACTGAAACAGGATATTTCCCGACTGCGCCCGGCCATGAATGGACCTATGATATACGCAGGCTCGTGCCGGAATTCAATGAGCCGATCGTACAGAAATCCATTGTCCGCAACCTGCCTGCCAGGACGGTTGGCGACATCACTTACTACCCGAAGGCATACGCGAACGGCAGCATACGTCATTTCACCCGTTCGGCAGACGGCATCAGCCGGAGCCACCCCGGACACGAAGGCGCCGACCCGGTTATCGCGCATCCGTTGAACGTCGGCAACGAGTGGAGCGCCGGGTCGCGGCTGTACCTGTTTGACCTGCCGAAAAGACTGGAAGGCGCCTGGGACAGGATCAGCAGCAACCTGGAACTGGATTACACCATAACCAGCCTGGATGATCCTGTGGACGTTCCCGCCGGATATTTCCCCCGATGCCTGCGCATCGATGCAATCGGCTTCCTGGACCTGCCGCGCCGCCTCATGCTGGGCATCAGGATCATCAAGGTCGAGCAGAGCCAGTGGTACGCGCCGGGCGTGGGCCTGGTCAAGATGACCCGCAAGGAATACGCCATACCGAACCTCTACCCGAGCGAGTACACCCAGGTGCTTACCTCGTTCAAACGGAAATAAGACGGATTTACCGCGAACCAAATCTCCGGTATCATCGTTCCCTGATGTAACAGTAGTGCGCGCGGCGCCCCGCGCAGCGGGCGCCGATATAATTCCCGGGTCGTTAGCTCAGTCGGTAGAGCAGCTGACTTTTAATCAGTTGGTCGCAGGTTCGATTCCTGCACGACCCATCACTCTACCCCTGTTACGCTTTTCCATATAATAATTCTCCAAAAAACGTGTTTCGACAATCAAAAGCAGTGTTAATTTGCGCATTGCGTCTCCCTCACAAGTCACTTAAAATATCCGTGAGAAACATTGGCGTCTCTTTCAGCTTGCAATGAAACCCTATGGATGGAGGAACGAACATGCGTACCGCATTAATTCCACCTGTGGTCTCCCCGCACGGTGGCAAAGTGAACGGAAGACAATCTTTGCAGGAGAGGTTTGCTTCCCGCCTGTCTATTCATCCGGGCCTGACCCGTAAGGTTGTATCCTGGCAAGGTAACCGGAAATCACCTGGTCTGCGATGGATGAAGTACAAGGAGGGGTTTTCCGGCGAATTAGTTGACGCCTTAATTGAAGATGCAGAATCTGAGTCGGTCCTCGACCCATTCTCGGGCATTGGTACAACTCCTCTGACTGCGGCAGGTAAAGGGCTGAAGGGTACCGGCATAGAGATTATGCCGGTCGGTGTACTGGCGAGTAATGCTCTGGCCTGTGCCGCAAATGGGTTGAACAAGAGGACCTTTGAGAGATACGGACAATCCCTGCTGGAACAAGTGGAGTCCGATAGGGCGCCTGACAGGAAATTCGCATTTCCCCACGTTCGCATTACTGAGTCGGCTTTTCCGACGGAAACCGAAGCAGGCCTAGCCAAAGCTCGAGAATATATTGCTGGCGTCAACGATACTGCCAGTGCAATGATGCTGGACTTCGCCTGTATGAGCGTCCTTGAGAATATCAGTTACACCCGGAAGGATGGGCAGTATCTGCGCTGGGATTATCGTTCAGGACGAAATTTGCGAGCCCGTCTGGATAAAGGGCCGCTTCAATCATTGCCTCAGGCATTGCGAGCAAGATTGCGCGAGATACTGGACGATGTGGAACCGTTGAAGGTGAAATATGGTGCAAAGATGCCGAAATTCATCATGGGCTCCTGTCTCAAAGTGTTGCGGGATTTGCCGGAAGGCGCATTCGATACGGTAATCACCTCTCCTCCCTATGCCAACAGGTATGACTACACCAGGACATATGCATTGGAACTTGCATGGCTCGGCTATGACCAGAAAAAATTCTCTAACCTCAGACAGGAGCTACTGTCGGCAACGGTGGAAAACAAACCCAAGAGGGACTGGCTGGAAAGCTGTTATAGAGGCAGTGTATTGATGGAAAGCGCTGCGCGGATGTTTGAAGAACAGAGCGCGCTGCAGGAAGTACTATCGATACTCGAAAGTCATGTAAAAGAGCTTTCCAATCCCCACGTAATTCGCCTGGTCAGAGGCTACTTTCAGGAAATGGCTGTAGTTATTTCCGAGCTTGCACGAGTAGTGCGCCCGGGCGGGACAGTGTATATGGTCAACGATAACGTCCAGTATCACGGCGAGGAAATACCGGTAGACTTGATTCTGTCCGACTTTGCAGAGCAGGCAGGTTTTGAGTGTCAACACATCTGGTTACTTGCGCGAGGAAAAGGTAATTCAAGCCAGCAAATGGGAAAGTTCGGGCGTCGGGAGATCAGAAAGTGCATGTATAAATGGGTTCGTAGGAATGGCTAAGCTGGATGATGCAAAAAAACGCTCATCAGTTCTTTCGAGCAGAATCAAACAAAGAACAGACGTTAAATTACAGAAACTTATTGCAGGATTTGAAC
>VYCZ01000414.1:8543-8828 GCA_009843675.1 Gammaproteobacteria bacterium
TTGAACAACAATTGACTTTTAGCTCGCCGGATGAGCTGATGATCAGCCCGGAAGCATGGAAATATGTCGAATCATCCGGCATCGATCCCAGACAGGTCTTTGCCCATCCCGATCTGCTTTATCATCACCCGGAGACCTCTGAGTATTATCGAGGCATTGCGTTATTGTCCCGCAAAAGAGTAGGCGCCATAGCAGCATCTGTGGATACATGGGAAGACCCCGGACGCAACAGCCAGGTTAATGAAGACAAGTGCAAGGAAGTCGCCAGGCTCTACAACACGGTAA
>VYCZ01000421.1:0-3329 GCA_009843675.1 Gammaproteobacteria bacterium
GTGGACACGCTACCATCAGGCAGCACGACTGCGCCATAGCTGAACCGGTCAACCGCGCCATTCGTGCGGCGAAAACGGTAGTACATCAGTTCGTGCTCGTTGGACAACTGTAGAGCAAACCAGTCCCAGCCAAGCTGTTCCTCGCCCAGGGCGCTGCTGCTCCACTCCCGGTCCATCCAGCTGTTGCCGCTTACCGCGTAAGTGTCACCTGCAACGCTGATACGGCCCCCGGTAGGCATGCGGGTGTAGGAGTAGTAATAGGAAGCATTGCCCGGTTCGTCGTTCTTTGCGCTGACGCCGTCCTCACCGTGGAGAACGACGGCCTTGCCCTGCTCCAGGTTGAGGTCCAGGGCAATCCGGTCCTCCCGGGCGCGGATACGCAGGGGGAATGTCTCACGTGAAGTCGCCGATGCGGACCAATCATCCAGCCAGACATGCAGCTTGCCTGTACTTGCGCCGGCGAGACCGGCAGCGCCGCGGCTGAAACGCTCAAAGGTATGGCTCTTTTTATTGTCGATATCGGTCAGGGCGAAGTGGGCCATGTAGAAATGATCGGTCCGCCAGCGGGAAGAACCGGTTTTTTCTTCGACTCTTGGCCGGAAACGAAAAAAGGTGAGCTGGTAACCGAAACGGCGCTCCTCGCCGGCATTGACATTGCCGGTGAAATACCACCACTCGGTGCGATATTCATTATGGGGACCATGGTCGGCGGGAAACTGGAACTCCCTGGTCCGGTCCACTTGAGCAAAAGAGCGGGCGGGATCGCCGCGCAAGACGTCGGTGACAGGTATCGGCTCGTCGCGGTTTTCAGGGTTTCTTTCAATGCAGCCGGGAAGTACCAGGACTGCGAGGATGATCCAGGTGAAAGGGGACAGATTTAAAATCTGTCCCCAACCGGCTTGTTGTATCAGCGGGAACCGGCAGGTCACGCGTTACTCCCTTCTCAGGGCCTCGGCAGGTTGCGCACGGGATATCTTCCAGGCGGGGTAAATGCCGGCAAGCAGGGCCGCGGCAAGCCCAAGGACCATGCCCTGCAGCACGATATCCGCGCTGAACTGCAATTCCATGCTCCAGCCGAAGGAGCGCCGGTTGATTACCAGGATCAGCAAGGCCGTGATGAGACAGCCCACCGGGATTGCCACCAGACCGGCAACAAGACCCAGCAGGCCGGTTTCTGAAATAATCAACCGCCGCACCTGGCCGGGCAGAAAGCCCATGGCCCTCAGCAGGCCGTGTTCCCGGCTGCGTTCCAGTTGTAATGCCATGAGTGCGCTGAACACGCCGATGAAAGCGATGACGGCCGCCAGTACCCGCAGGATATCAGTGACGACGAAGGTATTATCAAACACCTCCAACGACGTCTGCAATATCCTGTTTCTGTCCTGCAGCCACAGTTCGCGTTCCGGCGCCAGCTCCTGCACCTGGCTGCGCAATACTTCCAGGTTCGTGCCGGGCAACGTGTATATGCCGAAGCCCGAATAGCGCTCATCGCGCCAGTGCCGTTCATAGGTCCGCCGGCTCAGGCTGACGACACCCTGGTCGGAACCGTAATCCTTGTATACGCCAAGGACCCGGAACGGCCGGCTGCCGTTATCGGTACGGAGTTCCAGCACGTCATCCTGTTTCAGCCCGTGACGCCAGGCATAGGGCTCGGAGACGATGACCGTATCCTCCTGCTGAAAGGCCGGCCAGATCTCATCCGCTTCACCCTGTATGAACCGGAACCCTTCCCGGGCAAGCTCGTTCAACCCGTAGGCCGCCAGTTCCGTTTGACCCCGTGACGATTCGATGTTTATGCGCCGCACGCTGCTGACGGCTGTTACCTGCGGCAGCGCAAGGATGGCATCCGCAAACCCGGCATCCAGGGCAAGACCCGAAGCCGTCGTTCCCGTCGACGGCAGGGACACGTACATATCCGCGCGCAGCGCCTGTTGTAACCAGCGGTCCACCGAAAGACGGAAGTTATTAACCATCAGTCCAATGCCGATGACGGTGGCGATGGCGATCATCAGCGCGGCGATAGCGGCCGTAGTGCGGCTCAGGGAAGCCGTTACCGACTGGCAGGCGTAGCGGCCCGAAATACCGAAGCCTGCGCCCAGGAGAGGCTTTAAACATGCTATCAGGACTACGGTCATGAGGGGCATCAGCAGGGCTACGCCCATGATAATAATGAAGATGCCGCTGAAACCCATTCCAATACCGGGGCTGGACAACCCGATGACCACAAAACCTGTACCAAGCGCAACAACGCCCGCGACGGCGGCCGGCGCCACCAGGCGCCGTGATGATGCTTCAAGATGGGAGCGTAACAGCGCCTGCCTCGGCGTGACCCTGGTGGCTTCCATCGCCGCGGGGATGGCTGCCAGCAGCGTGCCCGCCATACCCAGTAACACACCCTTGAGCAACGAGAGATTCGACAGGTTGAGATTCGAATCCGTGGGCAGGTCATAAACCTCGCTAATAGTACGGTTAACGACCTCTAACAGGCCGTGCGCCAGTGCGATACCGAACACAAGGCCGGCGGCAGTGGCGACCAGACCTGTCAGTGATGCCTCCATGGCGATAATTCCTCCCAGTTGCCGGCGCGTCGCTCCCAGTGCCCGCAGCCGGCCGAGCAGGGGCCGCCGCTGCATCACCATGAAGGTCATGGTGTTATAGATGAGAAACATGCCCACCAGCAGGGCCAGCAGGCTCAGTGCGGTCAGGTTGGTGTGGAAAGCCCCGGTCATCTGCTCGAGCGAACGAGTTCTCGTCGTTGCCTGAAGTAATGCCGCTCCCGGAGGCAACAGTGATTGCAGCATGTTCTTCGTTCCGACATCCCCGTCTGCGAGCGCCACGTCAATGCGGTTGATCCGTCCCGGCATACCAAGCAGTTCCTGGGCAGTGGCAATATCCGCAAGCAGGAGGTTGTCGAGGCTGAGGGAAGACCCCGGTACGGTTCCTGCAAGGATCCCCGCCACACGCACGGGTATGCTCCTGCCACCGGTCACCAGGGTCGCGCCATCGTTCGTCCCAAGTCCCAGCCGGGTTGCCGTAGTGACGTCGAGGAGTACGGTATTTGTCTCCGTCAACAGGGGGATGAGCACCCCCTCTCCTTCCATATTCTGCAGGTTGTTGAACCGGGCATACGCGCGAAATGTCCTTTCTGCGAAGGGGTCGAGGCCAAGAAAGGCAATGGTCTCCCGTTTCTCGTTTTTCTCCAAGGTCACGTGGGCCTCGATCACGGGCGCAATGGCGCGCATCCCGTGGTCGACGCGCAATCGCGTGTACAGCCTTTCATCAAGACCGGCAGGTCCGCCAACTATGCGATGGGTGGCCCTGCCGACGAT
>VYCZ01000421.1:3339-8556 GCA_009843675.1 Gammaproteobacteria bacterium
CCGACGATGGTTTCGGTGGAACGCGCGAAGGAATGCCTGGCGCTGCTGGTTACCAGGTCGACGGACACCACCACGGCAACAGCCAGCGCGATGCCGGTAACGGCCAGACCCAGTTGCCAGGGATGGCGCAGGAAAAAATGCCGGCTGGAACGGAACAGGATGCGGTTAAACGCTAACAATCGCTTTCTTCCAGCCGGCAATCCCGTATCGTCATCAGCCGGTCGGCCAGCCCGATGACCTCCCGGCTGTGGGTAACCATGATCATGGTTCTGCCCGCCTGGCGTACCAACCGGTCGAGCAGGTTCAACACTTCCTGCCCGGTATCATGGTCGAGGTTTCCGGTAGGCTCATCGGCCAGGATGATGGCCGGGTTATGGATCAGCGCCCTGGCGATTGCTATGCGTTGCTGTTCGCCGGTGGAAAGTTTATCGGGGTAAAAATCCATCCGCTGCGCCATGCCCAGTTCCTCCAGCATGTCTGCCATACCTGTCCGGTCAGCGTTGTCAAGCCGGCCGGTCAACTCCAGCGGCAACAACAGGTTGTCCCTTACCGTCAAAGTGGGGATCAGGTTGAAACTCTGGAATACGAAGCCGATATGACGGCGCCGGAACAGGGTGCGTTCATCCTCGCTAATCCCGGTCAGGGATTGCCCCTCGACAAGTATGTCGCCCCGGCAGGCGGCATCGAAACCGCTGATGAGATTCAGTAAGGTGGATTTTCCGCATACGCTCTTGCATAACAACACGATGATTTCCCCTTCGTACACTTCACCGTTTACGTCATTCAGGACAACATGCTCCTGATCAGCCTCCCAATAAGATTTGGACAGGTGGCGGAATTCTATAACTGGCGCGGCCATGGATCGGAATAATAGCAAACTGTAGTAGGATCACACGTACATAACACTCCCTGCACAGCGACCAGGGTGACTGACTCCCATGCACAGTGAACAGTATCTTCCCCGGGGATTGATTCCGGTTCCCCACACCGTTGCCGGACAGACTTTTGTAACAGCCCTTGCAATGGTACTTTTCGCTCCTGTGTCACCGGCGGCTCCGACACCGAACGGTTCAAGTTTTTCTGACGCGCAACAGTCCCGAATCGATTACACCAGGCCGGAAGTCACACAACCCCTGATGGACTGCGCAGAGTTCATCCGCCTTTCCGGCGCAGATAACAGCATCCTGTCTGCAACCCTGTTTCCAGCCGATTCGGACAGGCCGGAAATGTGTGTGGTGATGGGAGTGATCGCCCCCGAAGTCCGGTACATAGTCTACCTGCCCAGCCGTTGGAACGGGCGATTGTACATGCATGGCAACGGGGGTTATGCCGGGGAAGCGCTGAATGATGAGGTGGGCCACTTGGCGCGCCTGAAGGCAGCCCGGCTTGGATTTGCTACCGCGTTCACCAATACCGGCCATGACGAAGCGTCGGAGCCCGGAGGCACATGGGCGCACAACAATCTTCAAAAAGAGATCGATTTCGGCTACCGCGCAGTGCACCTGACCGCGGCACATGCAAAACAGCTTGCTACAGCGTACTACGGGAGAGCGCCTGGGTATTCCTATTTTGACGGCTGCTCGACCGGCGGCCTGCAGGGCTTCAGCGAAGCGCAACGGTTCCCCGCTGACTTCGACGGCATCCTTGCCGGCGCGCCGGTCTTCAGTCTCAGGGAAATGATCTGGCAATACTGGAAGAACCAGAAGGCGATAACCGAAACACCCCTGACCAGGGAAAGGCTTGAATTGCTGGGGGACACCGTCCTGGATCTGTTCGATATGGCGGACGGTGTCCGGGACGGCGTAATCGGCAACCCCGATACGGTGGACTTCAACCCCGGGCGGGATTTGCCCCGCACCGGCGGCGCCAGCCCGGGGTTCACGGACGCTGAAATCACCACGCTGGCAACCATCTACGGACCTGTTTATGTGGGAGATAAGGAAATTTATCCGAGGACCGTTGTGGGTGGAGAGTTCCCGGGCCTTGCCTACGAGGGCGGTACATACCTGCCTGCAGCACCGGAATCGGCATGGGAGGGACGCGTAGTGCCGGACAGCCGGGGCAGACTGGAACAGCAGTCAATCCTGGAATCCTGGTTCCGCTATTTCGCATTTGAAACAGACGACAGCGAACTGGACTGGAAAGAACTGGACCCCAAGCGGGACCTGTCCCGAATGACGCAGTCAGGCCGGATTTTCAATGCTACCGATCCTGATCTCAGCGCTTTTCGCGAACGTGGAGGCAAGATGATCATCTACCACGGCTGGGCCGATTTCGGCGTCAATCCACTGAGCACGGTGGATTATTACCGACGGGTCGCCCAATTGTCTGATGACGGGGCGGCGGCGTTCCTCCGGTTATACCTGGTTCCCGGCATGCACCATTGCGCCGGCGGAGTAAATATAGACCGGTTCGATTTGATAACTCCATTGATCGACTGGGTGGAAACCGGCGTTGCGCCCCGGGATTTGGTCGGCTACCGGGTCGAGCATGGCAGGGTCACCAGGTCGCGCCCGTTGTGTCCGTATCCCCGGGTGGCCCGTTACCGCGGCACAGGCAGTATTGACGCGCACGAAAACTTTGCGTGTGTTGAGCCCTGATCATGCGGCCTTCCCTGTCCGTGCCGGGAAAAAACCAATACAAAATCGACTCATTCTGGATTATATTGTCAGGAACTCCGTTTTATACCCTGATACGCGCTACTGAAAAAACATGATCAAGCTCAACGTAAACAACAGTCAATATGAAATCGATGTCGAAGCGGACACGCCGCTTTTGTGGGCGCTCCGGGACGAGATCGGGCTGACCGGCACCAAGTTCGGTTGCGGGATCGCCCAGTGCGGCGCCTGCACCGTTCATGTCGATGGGAAACCCATGCGTTCCTGTGTGCTCCCGGTGAGCAGTATCGGCAACAGGGAAATCACCACCATTGAACACCTGGCCAAAGACGGCTATCACCCTGTGCAACAGGCCTGGATAGAGTTGCAGGTGCCGCAGTGCGGCTATTGCCAGTCGGGACAAATCATGTCGGCCGTCGCCCTGCTCGCCGAAAACTCATCGCCTTCCGATGAGGATATCAATATGGCGATGTCCGGCAATATTTGCCGTTGCGGGACTTACCAGCGCATCCGCGCAGCCATTCACCGCGCTGCTGAACTACAACAGGAGAATCTTTGAATTGGAATTATCCGGCCGGGTGGTTACCGGGACGGGACAGGCCGCGGGCTTTACCGAACTGGACCACGCAAAACGGCAATTCCTGAACAAACTGGGCATCGATACCTGGCCCGGCACGCTGAATGTAAGACTGGACGATGCAGACTCCCTCAGCGGATGGCGCGACCTGAGGAACGGAGACGGCATCGGCATTCATGCCCCGGACGGTAACAACTGTCACGCTCGCAGCTACCCGGTGCAAATCAACAACCAGTTGACCGGGGCAATCATCTTTCCCGAAGTCAACGGTTACCCGGATAACCAGGTAGAGGTCATCGCCCCGCTGTCGCTGCGCCGCCACTTCTCCCTCAACGACGGCGACAGCCTGAGGTTGAACGTACTCGCACCCGTCAGGACCAGCGCTGTCCTGTTCGACCTGGACGGTACCCTGGTTGATACGGTGGACGCATTCTACCAACTCGCCAAACAGACCGGCGCGGAGTTCGGCCTGGAGGTGTCCAGGGAGCGCATGTATGAGACCCTGAATCACGGTATATCCTATTGGGACCACGTAGTGCCCGAGTCAATGGAAGACCGGCCGGCCATGATCAAAAAACTGAACAGCAGGGCCATGGAACTCTGGCCCGAACTCATCAAGGACAATGCCGGGGCTTTTTCAGGTGTCGTGGAAACCCTGTCCAGCCTCAAAATAGCCGGCTTTGCACTCGGTATTGTTACCGGCTCAGGGGAATGGTCGCTGGATTTATTGTTTGGCCTGGGTGTGGCGGACATGTTCGATGCGGTCGTTACCGGCTATGACGTGAAAAAACGCAAACCCGACCCGGAGGGCCTGAACAAATGCCTGAAACATATGGATGTCGCTCCGGGTGATGCGGTCTATGTCGGGGACAGCGTTATCGATATGCAGGCGAGCCATGCGGCAGGGGTACTGCCCCTAGCCGTCCTGACCGGCGCCGGGACGTCTGCCAGCCTGTGTGAGGCAGGGGCTTACAGGATAGTCCGCAGCCATGAACAGGTGCGCGCACTACTGGCGACCTGAACGACTCCTGGGAGATGTCATTTCATAACCGCTCTGTTCGTAGTCAAATCCCCCCAATTCGAGACGTTCAAGGATGGCGGCTGCATCCAGTTTCTTTAACGGCATGATGATTACCTGAAAGGGGAAAGGGAGTAGTATTATAGCGGACGATGAACAGGCGGGATTTCATAATCAATACGGCCCTGGGTCTGGCTGCCGCACAGACTTCGGCGCCGCTCGTTGCAGAGGTCAGCTTCTCCGGGAATCCGTTTACCCTGGGTGTTGCCTCCGGCGACGTGACGCAGGACTCCGTAGTGTTATGGACCCGGCTTGCGCCGCAACCGCTGGCGGCGGACGGCGGCATCCGCGAGGGCGCCATTCCCGTACGCTGGGAATTGTTTGAGGAAGAAGGGATGCGAGCGCCTGTCAGGCAGGGCGAGGAATTGGCAGTGCCCCAGCTTGCTCATTCGGTTCATGTTGACGTACAGGGGCTGGAACCGGGGCGGGAGTACTGGTACCGGTTTTCCGCGGGCGCGCATAGTTCAGAAGCGGGCCGCACGAAGACCCTTCCCGCACTCGATAGTCAGGCCGAATCCATCCGCTTCGTCACGGCATCCTGCCAGAACTACGCTCACGGTTATTTCGCCGCATACGACCATATCGTTTCAGACGATCCGGACTTCGTGCTTCACCTGGGCGACTATATCTATGAAACATCCTACGGTGTGACCGTCAGGAGGCACGAAACCGAAGACATGCCGTTTACACTTGACGGTTACCGGCGGCGGCATGCATTGTATAAAACCGATGAATCCCTTAAACGGGCCCATGCCAGGCTGCCCTTTTTTACCACGCTGGACAACCACGATGCCGTGATAGATGTTGACCCCGCCGGGTTGGAGAGAAGAGCCGCCGCCTACCAGGCCTGGTACGAACACATGCCGGTCCGCGGTTACGGTAACCCCGGTGATGACCGTTTTGAGCTTCTGAGAACCATTCACGCAGGGGACCTGATTCAGGTT
>VYCZ01000421.1:8566-8819 GCA_009843675.1 Gammaproteobacteria bacterium
GAACGTTGCCCTGAAATATTCGCTGAAGAGCGCAGCATGCTGGGAGAGGCCCAGGAACGCCGGCTGACGGAAAGCATAGCGAACAACAGGACAGCGTGGAATGTGATAGCCTCCACCAGCGTGTTTTCACCCTTCCACCTGGACATAGACAATAAAACCTTCAACTTTACGGGTTCCTGGGATGGTTACCCGGCAAACAGGGACCGGGTCGTCGAGGCAATCAGACGGAGCTACACCGGCCAGGCAGTGATCC
>VYCZ01000223.1:0-466 GCA_009843675.1 Gammaproteobacteria bacterium
GTCAAAGCCCTGCATATCGATTCATCAGCGATCCTGGACAGGCGCCGCATCAATTCTATTTCGCCCGGGGTCTTAATCTGGCGCAACCGGTCCAGGCAGGCATCGGCTGCAACAAAACGGGTATCGGGCGAGGCCTGGCACAAGGCCGTGTAGTCATTGGCAAACAGGTAATTCAGCTCCGTCCCGACCCTGGCGCCTGCCAGACCCAGGTCGCGCAACAAGTCGGCCAGCGCCTGCATGGGTTGATCGGTAAATTCGCCCCACACCCGGACGTCAGCGCCGTTGACCTGGCTGGTGACTGTTGTTTCTTCCATATCCACCGCCAGGTAGGCGCACCTGCCATCGACCGTGACAACCACGGCCGAGTGACGCCAGCGCATCAGCGGCTGGGACGGGACGACAAAACCGGACACGTAGGCAAAATTTTCGGGAGACAGGCAAACCAGGCCGTCAAGGCCACTGGCAG
>VYCZ01000223.1:476-8808 GCA_009843675.1 Gammaproteobacteria bacterium
CACTGGCAGCCATGCTCGCCGTTAATCTTGTTGCTATTTCGTTACGCATATCTGTCACACCTCTAACGGCTCTCCCGCACGGATAATAATTCGTTCAGCCGGCCGCCGGGACAGGATGTCATCAAAACTCCGCCCCCGCACCAGCACCAGGTCGGCGC
Source organism: Gammaproteobacteria bacterium (assembly GCA_009843675.1). Classification (GTDB taxonomy): domain Bacteria; phylum Pseudomonadota; class Gammaproteobacteria; order Eutrophobiales; family Eutrophobiaceae; genus JAAXHV01. The sequence goes on from VYCZ01000223.1 coordinate 635, forward strand.
TGTCGTTCACGGCCAATTCCACCTTGCCGTCGCACACGGCTGCCACCAGGTGTGCGGTGCTATCAAGCTGTGCCGCCAGCATTGCCACGCAGGCCGTGTCCAGCAAGTCCGCATCGCCATAAGGATAAAATGCGTCGCAAACATTGTCGCTGGCAAAACGCACGGCAACGCCGGCATCGAGCAGTTCGTGCACGCAGGTCAAGCCCCTTCGCTGTGGCGTGCCCTGCCGGCGGTCCTGCAGGTAAAGATTGGTGGTAGGCAGGGCCACTACTTCAATCCGGGCCTGCGCCAGCTTCTCTATAACCCGGTTGCGCGCCTGCGGCTCCAGCGCCGACAGGACGCACCCATGACTGAGCGTGACCCGCTCCTGGCAACCGTTGGCGCTGACGGCGTCCGCCAGGTACTCAGTGGAGGCCAGTTCAGGCAGCAGGTGCTCGTCCTGGTGCAGGTCAACGGCCGCGTCCAGTTCAATCGCCAACTCGATAACGGCATCAATAGACCGCTTCGGTTCCGGGTAAAGCGCGGGCGCGGCGCCGATAAGGTCGGCGCCGCGCGCCAGCGCTTCCCGGATCATTGATTTTCCCTCCGCGCCGGCGGGGTCCAGCCGTGAAGATGCAAAGCCAACAACCTCTATGTCCATCTTCCCGGCCATGCTTGCTTTGGCGTCCAGGGTGCCTTGCACCGCGTTAAACCGGGTATGAGAGTCCATATCAGCATGGGTCCTGATGCCGGTGGTGCCGTGGGAACAGGCCCGTTGAAAGAGCTGCCGGGCATGGGAGCAGTATTGCTCGGCGCTGAAGCGCTCGAGCAAGTCCATGGCCAGCGCAATGGCGTCTTCAAATGAAGCTGGCTTGACCCCCGCCAGTGTGAACGCCCGGTTGGCGTGCACGTGCTTGTCCACCAGGGGCGGCAGGCAGACCCATTCAGCCGGCCCCGCCACTTCCTTTATTCCCGCTATGCTGCCGTCGAAGATGCTAACCTCCAACGCCTGCTCCGAACCGGCAACAGCAACGTTGCTCAGGATGCTGTTACCGCCATTCGACTCGATCACGGGGTTATCGACAGTAGCCACTGTCAACATCCGGGACGCGTGATGCAGTGGCCGCGTCCGTATTGGTACTCATCGACTTTCCCGTTCTCATAAACGATACGGCCGTTGCAGACCGTGAGCACGGGCCAGCCGCGCAGTTTCATTCCCTCATAGATGCAGGTGCCGTGGCCGTCATGGGTAACTTCACGTTCTTCATCCAGGTCCACCAATACCAGGTCGGCGTCTGTGCCCGGTTCCAGGGAGCCTTTGCGCGGGTAGAACCCGAAACGTTTGGCCGGGCCATAGGAATTGACGCGCACCAATTGCTGTAACGTCAAGCCGCGTTGTATCACTCCGTGCGTGATGAGTAACGGCAATTCCCAGGGGAAACTGACGACGCCGGGAAACTCGGTCCACAGGTCTTCGCCTTTCTTGGGCAGGAACGGCACGTGGTCGCTGCCGATGGAATTGACCCGGTCTGCCAGCATTCCCCGCCACAACCACTCCTTTTGCTCTTCGTCACGTAGCGGCGGTGAAATCTTGGCCGTCATATCCAGGTCTTCATCGTAACAGGTGCGTGTCAGGTAATGCGGGCAGGTTTCCACGGTCACATCCACCCCTCTTGCCCGTGCTTCCATGGCCAGGTCCGGACCTGCGCCCACTGAGGTATGTACCAGTTGCAGGGAACAACCGGTACGTTCCGCCAGGAAGAGCATGCGTTTGATGGTCTCCACTTCACAGAAGGCGGGGCGTGATTCGGTATAAGCGCCCAAGTCCTGGCGCCCGGATGCCACCATGTCCTGCTTCACCCAGGAGGCAATGGCGGTATTTTCACAGTGTACCGACACCACGCCCCTGGGTAGTTTGGCCACCTGCAACATGGTGGCATACACCCAGCCGTCATTGGCCGGTACGATACCTATGGGATTATCCGGCTCGTAGCCGAAATACAGTTTGAAAGACTGCACCCCGGTGTGTTCGACGATCTGCGGAATTTCATGGATATGCTCTTCCCGCTGTATGCCGAAATGAAAGCCGAAATCGATGCAGACGTTTTCTTCACCGATACGGCGGCGCTCATCATAAAACGGCAGGTAGGATTCCTTTTTATTACGGATATACAGAAAAATGGTGGAAATCCCGCCCCGCGCCGCCTGTGCCGTCTCGGTGCGCATGTCCTCATCATAGGGATACGCCACACCCAGGTGGCAATGGGTATCTATCACGCCCGGAAACAGGCACAGGCCCTCAGCATCGACTACGCGCGTGGCCGGTGGCAGAGCCTCAACAGCGCCGGTCATGAGTATCCTGCCGTCCTTAACGGCTATACCACCGAAGAATTCACCGGTATGGTCGATGACACGAGCATTACGGATGGTGAGGTCTGCTTTCATTACCCTCGTCCCTCCGGCAACCCGCCCAGCAACCTGTCAATAATCTTGCGAATACCCGTCCACTGGCTGCCGCCCACCGTGATCGGCGCCCGCCGCCCCAGGGCGCGCGCCCAGATCGCCTTGCGGCCGGCGCTTTCCGCATACGCCAGGTCAACGCCTCCCGGCGGCGCCGACAAATCCATGACCAGGGCTGTTGCGGGCAATTCATCAATAATTTGCCTGGTCACGATGGGCGCCGGAACGGTTGACATGATCATGTCAAAACCGGGCGCCGCGTCGGCCAATCGGTCCAAGGGCAATCCTTCAGCCCCGAGCGTATAGGCCGCCGCGCGTTGCACCGGGTTGCGCGCCGCAACCGTCACATGGGCGCCCAGGGCGACCAGGGATCGCGTCAATACCGATCCGATATTACCCTGGCCCACCACGCAGATATTTGAATTGTGAATGGTGATCGCCGTATTTTCGATAATGATCCTGAGCGCTGCTTCGACGATGGCGGGGGCGCGTAACAGCATGAGTTCCTGATCGTGTTCGTATTCGTGAATACCGATCCCAAGCTTGTCTGCCGCATGCGCCAGTCCTTCATCCGCTTTTCCCAGAATGAGACGGGCGCCATCAGCCATGACTGACAATATGTCTTCCCTTGGTATGATTTTTTCATTGGCAAAAATACTGCCGTCCATTGCGATACCCGGTATGGGCATGAGGCAAAAGTCAGCATCCTGCAAACATTCCCCGGCAGTCTGCGCCAAAACAACGCCGGGTATCCCGGCTTTCGGCCAGGGAAAACCATACGCCGTGACGGTTGCGCCGGTCGCCGCCGCCAGGCGCGCGATCTCCTGTTCACGGTCGTCGCCACCGAGTATGGCTATTTTCAGCGATTTCCATTTTCCGGAAATATTGTGGTTATCGGACATCGTATCTTTATACCGTTGAATCGAAATTAATATGCTTGGTCTGGGTGAATTCATGCAGCCCCTCGAAACCGGCCATGCGGCCAACGCCACTCTCCTTGTAACCACCCACTTCCGTTTCAGCGTAAAAACGGTTGTAGTTATTCACCCATACCGTACCGGCTTTTATACCCCGGGACAATGACCAGGCTCGGTCAAGAGTTTGGGTAAATACCCCTGATGCCAGACCAAATGGCGTGTCATTAGCGAGACGGATGGCCTCTTCATCAGTCTTAAAGGACTGCACAGTCAATACCGGGCCAAATATCTCTTCCTGCACCAGGGGCGAATCAGGCTCTACATCGGTAAAGATAGCGGGCGCAACAAAATTGCATTTGCTGTGATCAACGCCTTCAACCGGATTACCGCCGGCGACCAGGGTCGCCGTTTTCTTGCCCGTCTCGATGTAAGCCAGGATCTTTTCATATTGTTCGCGCGTAGTTATGGCGCCCATCTGGCTCTCCGGGTCCAGTCCCGGACCTGGCTTGAGACCGGCGATTTTCCGGGACAACCGGGAACAGACTTCATCTTTGACAGACGCCTCCACCAGCAGTCGGGACGGCGCCGTACAAATCTGGCCACAGGTCGTGGTGAAAATAAAACGCGCCAGGGTGGATATTGCCTTGTCCATATCAGCATCAGCACACAATACAAAAGGTGACTTGCCTCCCAGTTCGAGGGCAACTTTTTTTACTGTGGACGCCGCATCGCGAGAGATACGTTTACCGGTTGTACCGTCACCGGTAAAGGCGATCATGTCGATCCCGGGGTGCTCTACTATCACCTGCCCCACGCTGCTGCCCGAGCCTGTCAGCATACTGACAATACCCTCCGGCAGATTGTCACAATTCACAAGTAGTTGTAAGATTTCTACACTTATCCCTGCAGTTTGCGAGGCAGGTTTGGACAACACCGCGTTACCCGCCGCCAGGGCCGGCGCCATGTCCCGCACCAGCAGGCTGATCGGCCAGTTCCATGGTGAGATGACTGCAACCACCCCCATGGGTTCGCGTATGACCACCCCCATCACGTCGGGACCAAAGCTGTGGCTGTGGCCGGCCAGTGTGCGGGCAAGACCCGCATTGAAGCGGATCACGTTAACCTGGTTGCCAATTTCAAATTTTGCCTCGCCGAGTAACTTGCCGTTCTCCAGGGTCAAACGCTCTGCCAGGGCATCGACATTTTCTGTAATCCTGTCGGCCCATTGCAGCAGAACATCGGCGCGCAATCTTGCGTCAGTTGCCCAACTGCTATCGAGCAGCGCCTGTTGGGCTGCCTGTACCGCCGTATCAACATGCCCTGATGTCAGCGCCGGTATCCTGGATACCTCGTTGCCTGTTGCCGGATCGATAATAGTGTTGAATCCAACGCTAGTGTCAACCCATTGGCCGGCAACTGAAACCCTATATTCTTTCATAACATAGTAACCTGGTAAGTGGCGTCAGTTTTGTGCTACCAGACTGAGTAATTCATCTTTATTCAATCCGTCTATACCCATAACTGAGGCAGAGCGACCCTCGATTGTCTTAGTGTCACCCACTAACAGTTCCGCCAGCGTCATCAATGAACTGGCGACCGGAACGTCCAACCCCGCAATTCCGGCAAAAGCGAGAAAAGGTTTTATCCCATACCAGAAGTCTTCACGGTAGTATCGATGCGCCAGGGAATCCGGCGCCTTGATTTTACTATTGGCTTCACCGCCACGGATCGCAGATGCCAGCCCGGCAGAGTCGTCCGCATCGCTTTCAATGGTGCCAATGGATTGCATTTCAGTAAACAGATCAGGCAATTTGTGTCCATAAGCCTCGGCAACAGCAAGGCGCTCATCGTCCAGTGCCGCCATTATGCGCCCCACGCCATCCGGCAGTCCTTGCACATAAAACGTGAAATCACCTTTGCATGTTTCCACCCAGGCCGCGCCCAGTATAGCTCCGGGCGGATGTAGTACCATGTTGACGTTTGCCAGACCGGTAGCGATCACATTATCGGCTGTTTCCGCTACCGGATAGAGGTCTTTTGCCCTTGTCTGTGCAACCTCGCCACCCGGCATTGCTGCCACCCAGACATGCTTTGCCGCACCCGTGATCCATACTGTATCAGGCTGCGGTTTTCTCGCGACATATGTCAGCGTGGAAAACTCTGCTGTGGGAGGTGGTGAAATGTTATGGCGATTAAATGCCGCAGCGAATTCCAGGGCGCCACCGGTATGTCCCGGGTTCAAAACCACGGGTATCGTGTTAGCGCCGAGTTCAGCCAATGCATCGGCAATGCGGGTGTGCGCCAAAGTAGGCAGGCAGATGAGAATAATATCCGCACCCTCAATGGTATCGGCTAAATTCGATGTAATCAGGTCCGGCGTAGCTATGCTCTCGCCAAAGACGCCGGTGTATTTGATACCTCCTGCCCGATGAAAAGGCAGCAGCGTTTCAGCGGAACGGTTCCACAATCGTGTCTTGAAACCCCGCTGACCGAGTTCCACTGCAGCAGAAGCGCCACCATTGCCGGCCCCCAGTATGGCAACGATCATGATGCGGCGTATTTTTTTATTTTGTCCGTATCCACTTCAATACCAAGTCCGGGTCCTTCCGGCACCAGTACACAACCGTCTTCAAATCCAAAGGGTTCGGTAATGAGGTCATCCAGGTAGTAAATACCGGCCACTGACGGCCCCGGGGCGCCTTCGGGCCTGGATACGGGGGAGACGCTGGGCAACATGGCGATCTTCGATGCGGCGCCCAGGTGCAGGTTGGCTGCATTGCCGATACCGGACTCGATGGAGCCTCCTATATCGCTGTACATCCCCAGCGCGCCGGCAATATCCGTCTGTTGCCTGGCCCGGTACAAACCGCCCGGTTTGGTGACGTAACAGGAAAAGCAGGACGCAGCCTTGAGTTCATGAAGTTCCAGGATATCGTGGACAGTCCAGGCGGATTCATCGGCCATCACCGGGCAGTCAATGCGTTCGGCGACGAATGCCAGTTGTTTGTTATCCATCAATGGCTGTTCACAGAGCAGAATATTGTATTCTTCCTGGCGCCGGGTTACGTTGATTGCCTCCCAGACGTTGTTATAGCCTTCATTGCCGTCCACCCTGATTTTCACGTCATCCCCCAGGCGTTCACGCAAGCGCCTGACCACGTCCACGTCACGGTCCGGATCCAGGCCGGTTTTGCATTTCAGCGTTTTGGCGCCCTCTTCGACAGCCGCAACTGCCTCATCGACACATTTATCCACCGGCATGATACCCAGTGAGTGCGCCACTTCGATCCGGTCGCGGAATTGCCCCCCCAACAGCCGGTAAACCGGCACGTTCGCCGCTTTTCCGGCGATATCGTAACAGGCCATGTCTAGGGCTGCCTTGGCGTACGGATTACCCTTTACGACCTTGTCCATTTTGTTGTGAATAACGGCAATGTCCCGCGGGTCTAGGTCCTTGATGGCCTCGATCAGGTGTCCGGCAATCACGTGCCGGACAGTCTCCGGTGATTCACCGTAATAGCGCATGTGCGGGCCACCCCAGGAAATGCCAGCCGGCGCTTCGCCCCAGCCGCTGATACCCTCATCGGTATCCAGCCGCACCACGGCGTGATAGCCGATCGGCGCCGTCATCTTGCTCGCCCAGGTGTGGTGCCGCCGGTTGGGCAACGTCACCAGAAATATTTCACAACCGGTAATCTTCATGGTTTATCTTGTTGTCAGTTCTGTGCTTGATGCCGGGAGTGTTGATTATACCGCTATTTTGATCACAATGTGTGATCAAAATATCCACGATGCGCGGCGGTCAGATGCCGCTGAAAGTGGCGCCGCCATTAACCAGGAGGGTCTGTCCTGATACCATTGCAGACTCAGGGCTGCACAGGAAGGCGACTGCTCCGGCTATGTCCCGGGGATCCAGCGGTTGCTGAATAGCCTGGCCCTGCACAGCCTCTTCAAGTATCTCCCGGCCGACGGACTCCAGGGCAGCATCGGTGGGAACCAACCCCGGCGCCACCGCGTTGACGCTGATGCCAAAGGGACCCAGTTCCCTGGCCATGCTGCGCGTCATGCCCGCGACCGCAGACTTGGCAGCCACGTAGTGCATCAGGTTGGGCATGCCGAAGGTGATCACGCTGGACAAAATATTGATGATTCGACCCGATTTCCGGCTTCGCATAGGTATTGAGGCGGCGCGGCTGCACAGGAATACCGGGCGCACATTGACCCTCATCACCTTTTCCCATTCACCCGAATCTATCTCCCAGAACGGTCTGCGTTCAACCGAATAGAAACCCGCATTATTCACAAGTATGTCTATACTCTTGTGTTGCCTGGTGATTTCGTCGAAGACATGATTGACCTGCGCTTCATCAGTCAGGTCGGCGCTATGTGATGACGCCCTGCCGCCTGCATCCTCAATCATGGCGACCGTTTCATTCGACGCATCAAGGTCGATTGAAACCAATTCAGCGCCAAGCGCGGCCAGTGTCTCTGCGATCACCCGCCCCAATCCCCGCGCGGCTCCGGTGACGACCGCGGTTTTTCCCTGCAGTTTTCCTTCTCCGGCGCTGGTCGGCGTCATATCGGCCATTCGACATGGATTGCGCGCGGGCCGTGGAAGCAGATATTGGGCAGGTATTCAAGATGCTGGTCAGCGGCGAGTGTCAGCGCCGGCAGGCGCCGGCTCAGGATCTCAAGCGTGACCCTGGCCTCAAGCTGCGCCAGGGCGGCGCCCAGGCAGCGATGAATGCCGCTGCCGAAGGACAGGTGTAGAGCGGCATTGTCCCTGGTTATGTCCAGTTGTTCCGCATTCTCGAATAC
>VYCZ01000300.1 GCA_009843675.1 Gammaproteobacteria bacterium
GTTCAGGACAAATTGAAAGAACGGCGTGTGCTGTATCTTCTCGAGCGCCAGCGTCTTCTCCCGTTCCGGCAATGCAAACCATTTTTCATGGGAATTCCCGGCCAGGACTTCCATGGCATTGTCCAGCATCGCTGCAAGTTCCCCGGATTGGCTGATCCTTGCGTTTAACTGCTCCGTAACCTGTTCGTACACGTCCTTGTTCAACCGCTCATGAGGGAACAGTTGATAGACGACATCCGACAGGATTTTCCCGTCGCCGTTTGGCGACAGGGCTGTAGCGCCGTTCGCGCCGGCGCGCCCGCCCAGTGAGGTAAGCGCAAGGCCGACAGTCAGCCGGATAAACTCTCTGCGTGCAATATCCATCCCGTGCGCAGTGTAATGGATTTGATATCGTAACGAAACAGGCGGCGCGATATGTTGTAATATTAAGGATGCTCTGAGACTTGACCGGTGGTTCCCTGACTATTCAATAAGTTACCTCTACATATGATTAAATTACCTGGCTGCGTCTTCGTGACGTTTCTCACCTGCCTGCTTGGTCAGGCATATGCAATTGACAGTGTGGAACCGTCGATACATCCCGAACTGAGGGAGCATACGGACCACTTCGCAAAAAAGGTCTACGAGGTAACGGACCGCGTATACAGCGCGGTCGGCTGGAATGTCGCGAATATCGTCATGATCGTCGGGGATGACGGCCTCATCATGGTCGATGCAGGCCTCAGCCCGCAAACCAGCAGGGAGGTACTGGCGGAGATCCGCAAAATTTCGGAAAAACCCATCGTTGCGGTGATATACAGTCATTTCCACCATGATCATATCGACGGTATCAAGGGACTGGTATCCGCCGAACAGGTGGAGGCGGGGAAAACCCATATTTACGCCCACCGATCGCTGATGCAATACCTGGTTGACGAGAGCGCGCTCCTGGGACCAATACTCGGCGTGCGCACCGGGTATACCTTCGGCTTTTTCCTCGAAGGAGAGGACATTGAAGGGATGAACAGCGGCATCGGACCCCTGGCCACGGGGGGCAGGCCGGGTTCGTTCATTGCTCCGACCAGGCTGGTCGATGATATGCTGAAAGTGACCATTGCCGGGGTTGACCTGGAGATTATCCACGTTCCCAGTGAAGCGCCTGATGAACTGGCCGTGTACCTGCCGGATTCCAGGGTTTTGATCGATACCGAGGTCATACAGGGTCCGACTTTCCCCAACGTGTATACACTCCGGGGGACAAAATTCCGCCAACCCATGCCCTGGGTGAGGAGTATCGACCGGTTACGCAGGCTGAAGGCAGCCTACCTGGTGCCGACCCATGGCCGGCCCGTTGCCGGAGAGGACAAGGTCGATGAAGTGTTGCGCATGACCCGCGACGGCATACAGTATGTTCATGACCAGACCGTGCGTTATATGAACAAGGGGCTCACCCCGGATGAACTGGCGCAGCAGGTGAAACTGCCGCCCCACCTGTTTGAATACGCGCCCTATTTGAGACAGTATTACGGCACGGTCAAACAGGCGGTGCGCCAGATCTACGCGGGTTACCTGGGCTGGTACGAAGGCGACCCCGTAGCGCTGGACCCGCTTCCTCCCGTGGAGAAGGCCGGCCGGCTTATCGGCCTGATGGGAGGCGGTGAAAATGTCATGGAAGCGGCCCGGAACGCATATAAGGACCAGGACTATCAATGGGCCGCGGAACTGGCAAGCTACCTTATACGGGTTGATGCCGATAATATGGAAGCAAGAAACGTCAAGGCCTCAGCTTTCCGCCGGCTCGGTTACACCAGCATGAACATCAACTGGCGCAACTGGTATCTTACCTCGGCATTGGAGCTCGAGGGCAGGCTCGACACGCTGGAGACGGCAAAAAAAATGGCCGACATATTCACGCCGCCCGATATACTCGCGGAAATGCCCGTCGATGTGAGCATCAATACCTGGACGACCAGGCTGAAAGCGGAGGAGACATTATCCGTCAACAGGTCCCTGGGGTTCGAATTCACGGACCTGGATGAAACCTACGGGTTGACGATACGGCGCGGCGTCTGCCAGTTCGACGCCAATCCCGGCAAGGACATGGATATGGTCCTGTCAATGACAAAGCCCGTATTCAACGAGGTGGTTTCAGGCAGTACCACCATTGAGGAGGCGGTGGTTGAAGGCCGGATAAAACTGACGGGGAACCCGGACGAACTGAAGCGGTTCCTGGGTTACTTCGAGACACCGGGCGCCGACCGGATCTCGTTGACACTGCACTGACCCTGATTGCTGCCATGAATAAATTATTCAATGTTATTAACAAGTTACCCCTGCTTTGCCTGCTTGCATTTTGCGCCTGGAGTAATGGCGCCGGCGCGGATGAACAAAGACCGAACATATTGTTCATACTCACCGACAACCAGGCCGCTTCACTGCTCGGCGCCTACGGCAATCCCGATATCAGGACACCCAATATAGACCGGCTGGCCGCAGAAGGGATCACGTTCACCCGCGCATACGCCGTCAACGGCATGTGCTCGCCCACCCGGGCAACCCTGATGACCGGACTGATGCCGTCCCAGCACGGCATACACAGCTGGCTGGATGATGAACTCCTGGATCAATGGCCGGAAAGCTGGTCCGCCGTGGCGGAGTTCCGCACACTGCCGCTTACGCTGAAAAACCGCGGGTACCGCACCGCCATGATCGGGAAATGGCACCTGGGACAACCCTGGAAAGCATCCATCGGCTACCAGTACTGGGTCACGTTTCCCGACGGACACACGATTGATTTCTGGGACAACACCATTATCGATAACGACGAGACCTATCCGGTAAAAGACCGGCACATCGTTGATTTTTTCACGGACAAGGCGGTTGAATACCTGCAGGACTATTCCGGTGAAGAGCCATTTTACCTGCAACTGAATTACGACGGGCCCTATACCAATCCGCCCACCAACTACGGGCCTGCCAGGAACCGTTTCTACAAAGACTACGCGGGCAAGGAGTTCAGGTCCTTTCCGCGCACCGCCTATAACGAAAACCTGGTGCAGCAGTTGTTAAGTGAAGACACCAACCCGTTTTTGCGGGGCAAGCTGCGCGAAGGACTGGCTATGCACAACGATCCGGCCACCATGGCCAACGTCGCCTCCCAGAATACACTGGTGGATGACGGCGTGGGCAAGGTGCTGGCTGCATTGAAGGAGACAGGCCTGGACCAAAATACCCTGGTTATTTTTTCCTCCGACCAGGGGAACTTTTACGGGCAACACGGCCTCTGGCAGCATACCGTGGTCACGACGCCGGCCAGCATGTATGAGACGGCAATGAATATCCCGTTGATTATCAGGCATCCGGACAAAATCGGGGCGGGCCGGACCAGCGACATGCTGGTAGGCCAGTATGATATTCCGGTGACGATCCTGGATTACCTGGGCATGGGCGACGTTCAGTTTGATAACAGTCCCGGGAAAAGTTTCAGGCATGCGCTGGCAGGCGAAAGCGGCGGCCTGCATGATGCGGTGTTCTTCGAGCAGGAAGAGACCAGGGTCATCCGGACCGGAAATTATTCCTACTGGAAGCGCCTGCGCTCAACGGGCGGGCCGGCGTTGTATGATATGAAGGCAGACCCCGATCAGAACAGGAATGTCGTGGACGACCCGGCCTACCGGGAGGTCGTCGCGGAACTGGACGCCAGGCTCACCGCGTTCTTTGCCGACTATGCCGATGCGAAATACGACCTGTGGCGCGGGGGCGGCGCCAAGGGGTCAGTGGACCGGCCGGAGAGATACAAACGTCTCTACGGTCCGGACTGGACCCCGGAAACGGAAATCAAACCCGAGTTCAGCGAGTAGCTGAACCGCCATTCCCGTGCAAACGGGAATCCAGTAAAACAAAGCGTCGCCCTTCAGGCGACACAGTATTTGACTGGATTCCCACTTCCGTGGGAATGGTACATCTCATAATAACTCTTTACCCATCACACCACCGGGACTACTTTGCCTTCGTATTCAGCGGCCTTCGTTTTCTCTACCAGTTCCACCAGGGCCGGGTTGCGGGGATCCGGGAGCCTTGTACCATCTTCCCGCCGTAATTGATCGAGTACACGGCGGCAGCGCACCGTGGCGCTGTCCATGGGCAGCAGGACAGGATCAACTTCATCCAGGTCAATGACACCCAGGGCTTCCAGCATACCCTGCTGCGCCTCGATCATGGGTTTGTCCTGGGTCCCGAAGGCCACTTCGATGGCCGAGGTCCATATTTTACCCATCTCATCGTTGTCCTTGTCATGGTCCCTGGCGACACCCCAGAAATAATAGGTGGAGGTCTGGTCCTTCGGCGTGAGGATGTCTGTGCCGTACATCCAGATCCCCTCACTGCGCGGCCTGCCCGTGGGGGTGATGCCCACGTCCAGCAGCATGTGGGCGGGTGCATCCCAGCGCATGTACAACCAGTGGTCCACCGGCTTGCCGTAGTCCTTGAACATGTGGTCCCAGGCCGGCGGCGCCAGCCCGTCCGGACACCAGCGGTTCGACCACACGGTGGTCCCGTCCTGCAACAGTTCGTGCTCACCGCGTTTGATGGCCTCGCTCCCCAGTATGCCTTTATGCAGGAACTCCACGTGGGACAGGTCCATCAGGTTGTCGGTAATCAGTTCGTAGTTGCCGTGCATCTCGATCACGCCCTCGACCGAAGGGTAATCGGGATCGGACTGGCAACCGAAATCAGGTATGGTGGCGGGGTCTGCCAGCGCCGGGTCGCCCATCCAGATCCATAACATGTTGTGGGTTTCCTCAAGCGGATAGGCCCTGGTACACATCTTCTCCGGGATTTTTCCGTCCCCGTGGGGGTTATGTACGCAACGCCCTGTGCTGTCATAACGCAGGCCGTGATACTTGCATTCCACCACGTCGCCGATCAGGGTGCCCAGGTGCAACGGCGAATAGCGGTGCGGGCAGGCGTTGTTGATGGCGACTGCCTGGTTGTCCTCCTTGCGGTAAAACAGGACGGACTCGCCGATGATGGTGCGCTCGAACAGTTCCTTCTTCACCTCGTAGCTCCACGCCGCCGCATACCAGGCATTTTTCAGAAACGGTTTTGACACTTTCAACTACCCCCTTGAATTGTCGACAAAATATTCATCAAATAAAACATGATTGTAACAAATGTCAATATTTCATCCATGCCACATTCGAACTGCGCGGTCATTGCCCGTGAATGGAAGTACCTGGACAACGAGCAAATCCCGGAAGCGCAAATCATACGCCAAAATAGTCATGGAACAGATTGTCCGGATCGTACTGTTTGCGCAAGGCCCGGAGTCTGGTCCAGCTATCGGGCGTGAATGAGCGCTGGTTTCTTTCCGGATAACTGACAACGTCCTCGTTGTTGATGTAATGCCCCAGGGAGAACGGTTCCAGAACCGACATGGTGTCGCGTAACCACCCCGCTACCCGGTTGTCATCCCTTGCATCTTGCCAGGTGAGCACCGAAAGAATATTCGTGCTGCCGATCAGTGAAAAGGCTGCATCCGCGGGCAGCCGGGTATTGCCCATGAAACGAATGCTGACGGTGGTGACAGGCGTCACCGCCTGCCGCATACGTTCACTGAGCGCGGCGATGACCGGGGCAATGGAATTGCTCCAGACTCCTTCGGTGGCCATGCGTCCGTGCGGGAAGGATTCCCCTGTTTCGCCCGTCAGTATCTTGAGATTGCTTGGCTCGTATTCCGTTTTTTGCAACGGGTTATGGCCCAGGCTGCTTTTTGCAACGGGTTCCAGTAATGCCCGCGCGTCCTCCTCGTCAGCGCCGTAGGCGACCGCGTTCACTATGCAAACCTGTTCGGGCGCGCCAGCTGCAACCGCTTGCTTGTCCGGATTGCTCGTCAGCAGCAGTATCAACTCAAGCCGGTGGTCGCTGTTCGGCACGAGCTCTTCCAGCGCGGCGGCCACTCCGGCATGGTTATCCAGAGAATGGATATACTGTGACGTGGTAATCGCGCCCGGCAACGGATAGGCGCGAAGGTAGTATTTTGTCACCACTCCGAAAAATCCGGGCCCGCTCCCCCGCACCGCCCAGTAAATATCCGGGTATTGCCGTGCATTGACCGTCAGCATCTCTCCACCGGCGGTAACCACGTCGGCGCCGATTACCGAAAAACAGGCAATTCCCCAGGTATTGGGATTGAAGCCCAGGCCACCGCCCAACAGGAACCCGCCGATAGCAACACTGCCACCCCTGGCCACGGGAAACCCCATACCGTGCGGTTCCAGCGCATGCAACAGGGTCGGCCCCCAGGTTCCCGGTCCTGCCGTGGCCGTAAGGTTATCCGGGTCCACCGTTACGTCCCGCATTCCAAGCATATCAATCAGCATCCCGTCGTTACGCAGGAATGAAGCCGGAATGCTGTGGCCGCCGCTCTTTGCAATCACCTTCAAGCCTTGACTGCGCGCATGGTTGACTGCGGCAACCACTTCGTTGACAGAATTCGCCTGAATGATTAAATCAGGCTGTCGCGCCGGTTTGGCCCGTTGCCATACCAGCCCCTTTCTTATTGCTTCATAGTCGGAATGAGCGCGGCCAACCATTTTCCCTGTGGCCGGTTGCGCGCGGGTCTCGCGGGGCCGGGAAAAAGCAAACAGCGTCCCGAAAAATCCGAGCAGGCTGCGCAAAAACTGCCTTCGGCAAAGACTGTTCAGCGCTGCCTGAAAAGCCATTTCAGCTATGACTGAAAAGAGTGCTAGTTAAAATTCCGGCGCAGGCTCACAGACCAGGTAGCCGGCATACCGTAAACGCCCTCTACACCATTGTTATTGGCAAAACCTGTGATGATATACGTCTCATCAGCAACGTTGCGTCCCGCCGCGGTAATTGACCATACATCATTGGCATCCCGCCAGGTCAGTGAGAGGTTTACCAGGGTATAGGCCGGTTGCACCAGCAAGGGGGTATTTCTATCGTCATTCGCGACCTTGCTGGTATGGGACAGGTCAAGCCGCGGCGTCAGCGAGCCCATATCACCCAGGCTGTATTCGTATTGCGCGGCGACGTTGATGTTCCATTCCGGCGCGTTGATCAGATCGTCATCAACATCAAACTGCACGCCGCTATCCAGCTTGACATATTCCGCATCCAGGTAACCCACGCCGACCTGCTGCAACATTTCAGGTACAGGCACCGCGGTCATTTCCAGTTCAAACCCGAGGATTTCCGCCTCTGCAGCATTCACCGTGGACAGTCCGATGGTGCCCGCGCTGTCGCTCTCGTCGGAGGTAACCTGCATATCCGTGTAATCGGTGAAAAATACCGCGCCATTGAGACGCATGCGATTGTCAAGCAAGGTGGACTTGAAGCCGCCTTCGTAAACCTTTACGAACTCAGGTCCTGCAACAGGCGCTTCACGCTTTGCCGGAAAGACCCGCTGGGTGAATGCGCCGGCCTTGAAACCCTCCGAGTAGGATACGTACGTCATGATATCGTCGGTCCACCGGAAAGACAGGTTGACATAGGGCTGCACCTCGCTTGCATTGGAATGGGCCGGAACCATGGGTAACACGCAGGAACCTTCGGTATTGGCAGGTGTCAACGGCGTCCCTTCACAATCAAACGGCGAGGCAGGCGATATGGAGAGCGGGAAAGGAATACCCCTGTCTATACCCACATGGGAGTCAGCGACAAATTCCTTCTCCTCATCCGTATAACGCACGCCTGCCGTCAACGACAACTGGTTTGTCACGTCAAAAGTGCCTTGGGCAAACACAGCCTTGCTCTCATTGTCAATCGTGCCGCCACTGTCGAATACGGTGTTGAAGGGCAGTTCCACCACGTCCAGGTGTTTGCCCGTTTCCTTCAGGTAATACAGGCCGACCAGCCATTCCAGACGATCTTCAAACGCCGAACCCAGCAACTGCAATTCCTGGGTGGTCTGTTTTTGCTCATAGTCGTTGGCGGTGCGAACAATCACGTGAACCGGCAGTTTCGAGTGGCTGGTATCCCTGGACCAGAAGCCGTCTTCCACCCGGCGGTGCGCGGTGATGGATTTGAAAGTAAGGTTATCATTGATATCCCACTCGATGGTCCCGCCGACACCCCAGACATTCAGTTCGGAGTCCGGACGCACGGCGACGCCGAACCGATCATTGTTCTGCAGTTCCGGTGTGGCGCTGACGTGGCTGCTCCAGGTCTTGTGGGGCCCGACCACCCACTGGTCGTTGTAACATTTGTCGTTTCCGAACTGAGCCGGGTCGGTGCTGACGGCGAAGCCTCCACAGACCGGGTCGCCTGACACCAGGTTATTCAGTTTGGGAAAAAAACCGTCTTCGGCAACGTCAATCAGGACATTGGGGGCAGGGTTCTCATCGGTGGTGGAATAATCGGCCGTCACATCCACCGTGATGGCATCGGATGGGGTCCAGCGGAACGCCACCCGGCCAGACAGGTCTTCGTTATCACCCAGGTCCGGCCCGTCTCCCAGGTTTTTAACGTAACCGTCGCGGTTCCTGCTGGAGACCGAGACGCTTCCCGCCAGGGTTTCGCCCAGGGGGACGTTGACGTAACCATTGACGTCAATACGGTCGTAACTGCCGGGCGTGACCTCCGCCCTGCCGAACAACCGGTCGGTAGTCGGTTTCTTTGTGACAACAGAGATGGCGCCTCCTATCGTATTACGCCCGAACAAGGTGCCCTGGGGGCCGCGCAGCACCTCAATGCGTTCCACGTCCACCGTATCCATCACCTGGCCGATGGTGCGGGCGATATATACCC
>VYCZ01000087.1:0-1468 GCA_009843675.1 Gammaproteobacteria bacterium
GACCGAAGCGGAATGGGCCTGGGCGGCGCGGACCACGAACACGGGAGCGACACTCAAGTTCCCCTGGGGCGCGGAGATGCCGCCCGCAAAGAACAGCGGCAACTATGCCGACCGCAAGGCGGCGGCCCTGTTCGGCAGGATTATCGGCAACTATGACGACGGCTACGTTGTCAGCGCGCCGGTCGGAAGTTTCACCCCCAATGACAAGGGACTGTTCGACCTGGGCGGCAACGTCGCGGAATGGGTCAATGATTTCTACGATGTGGTAGTCAGCGTCGGAGGCAAAGTCGAGTTGGATCCAATGGGGCCGTCAAACGGTGAGTTCCACGTCATCCGCGGCTCAAGCTGGGCCCATGGCGCCATCACCGGGTTGCGCCTGTCGTTCCGGGATTACGGTAACAAGGCAAGGAACGATGTTGGTTTCAGGATATCCCGCTATGCGGATTAATGTAAAATGTTCCGGGAACCCCTGATTTACTCAGGTCTCCCCTGAATATCGGAGGCGTGGATTGTGATACTGAAAGCGGGACTGTTACTGTTTTTATTTGTTTCGGCTGCTGCCGCGGCGCAGGAGGCTCCCGGCGCCGCCGAACCTGAAGCTGCCCAGACGCGGCCACAGGCAGTCGAACAGCAGGCTGAAGAGAAAGCGGCCGACGTCGCGCCGGAATTCTTCGATCCGACCGAGGAGATTTCCGAAGATTATTCCATAGAGTTTCCGGTCGACATATAAGCCCGATAATGAAATTCAACCAGACCAATGATTTCCTCTACCAGTTGTTTACACTGATCGCTGCGATCATCATCGTCCACGCGGTTTACGTTGCGGTTATCCGGCCCAACGCGGAAGCCTTGCTGGAGGAGCAGCGCATCCAGCAGCAGGCCGGGGAAAGCTACGAGGTGAAGCGCTCCGTATTTATCGTCATCAAGGACTTTGAACAGGAAGCCTGTTTCATCCTGGCCCTGTGGGTCGTCGGCATCATCGGCCTGAAAGCCCGGATTGCGCTCTCCGAAAGGCGTCTGCTCGGCCGTTCCCTGCTGGAGGTGGCGCCCGGCGCCACAATCCTGCCCGAGGATATCCGGCAATATATCAGGCCGTTACAGGCCCTGGCGGAGGATGAACGGGAATACCTGTTGCCCCGTGCCTTGCAGGCGGCATTGCAGCGTTTCGGCTCCACCGCGGACATACAGGATGTCTCATCAGCTATCCGGGAAATATGTGAGACTGAATCCGACCGGCTGGATTCTGAACTCTCCATGATCAGGTATGTTATCTGGGCTATTCCCTCTATCGGATTCATCGGTACAGTGCGCGGTATCGGCGCAGCCCTCGGCCAGGCCCACCGCGCGGTTGAAGGAGATATCGTGGGTGTGACCGTCAGCTTGGGGGTGGCCTTCAACTCCACCTTCATCGCCCTGATCATCAGTATCTTCATCATGTTCCTGATGCACCAGTTACAGTTGATGCAGG
>VYCZ01000087.1:1478-8627 GCA_009843675.1 Gammaproteobacteria bacterium
GGAGAGGCTGGTGCTTGATACCCAGCATTACTGCGACGTCAACCTGTTGCGGCACCTCCAGGTCAGGTAGATGAAAGTCGCTGTCAAGGAGCTTTAATGGATATTGCGGTCATAGAACTGAACGACTCGGAGGTCACCGTTGTCCAGTCCGGTCATGTCGTGGCGCGCAGCCCCGGTATTGCCGTGATCAAGGAGGACCGCATCGAACTGGGGCAGGCGGCATTGCAGTCCACGCACATGGACCCGAGGAATACGTTCAGCCGGTTCTGGAGCAACCTCAACCAGGACGGCTTCAAACACAGCACGAAACTGGCAAGGCATAATGCCGACCTTGCCTATGCCCACCTGCTGTCCCTGCATGAAATGGCGGCCGAAGTGGACCACGTGGTGTTCGCGGTGCCCGGCAGTTTTACCACGGTGCAGTTGTCGCTGTTGCTGGGCCTGGCGCAGGCCTCCCCTTTTTCCCCCGGGGGCCTGGTCGACAGCGCGGTAGCGGCCACCGCGGCGGCCGGCGCCGGCAGCTACAACCACCTGGACATCCACCTGCATCAGACCGTCATCACCTCTCTGGAGGTCTCCGGTTCGGTGGACCGCGTCGCGGTCAAGGTCGTTGACGACGTCGGCCTGCTGGATATCCAGGACAAGTGTGTGAACCACATAGCCGACCTGTTCATCCGGCAATCCCGGTTCGACCCGTTGCATCATGCGTCAACGGAGCAGGCTTTGTGCAACAGCCTGGCGCAATGCCTGCAGGAACTCCGGGATAAGACAGATACGCAGGTCGAGATCGGGTTCGAGAACGCCCGTTACCAGGCCCGGGTGAACCGGGAGCGCCTGGTGGAAGCGCTGCGGCCGCTGTACAACCGGATCAGCGCTGCCGCAGACCCCGCCCGGGTCTCCCTCGTGAACGGGCGCCTGGCCGGACTTCCCGTGTTCACCGAACACCTGGCTGCAGCAGGCATCGAAGCCGAGGTCCTGGATGAGCGCGCCGTATTCGCAGGTTGCATGGGTTATGTATCGGGTCGCAAAACCGGGGAGGAAGAGATTTACTTCGTTACGCAACTCAGGGCCGCAACGGAACCTGCAATCGGTTCCGCTGTAACAGCAAGCCTGGAACAGAAGCCGGAAGAGGCACCGACCCATGTCCTGGTCGATGCCGAGGCCCATCCGCTCGGACAGACCCCGTTATACCTGTCTGCGCAGGGCGCGTTATCGGCAGCCGGAGGAGAGGAGTCCCTTTGTTCATTGTCCCTGAACGGTGCGGCCGCAACCCTGTTCCCGGCAGATGCTGAAGCGGTGATTTTTATCAACGGCCAAGCCGTAGACGGCAACGCCGGTCTCAGACCTGGCGACGTCATCAGTTTTGCCAATTCGGATCGAGAATTTACCCTGATCAGGGTACTGGCATGACAGGCGCGGCAAGACAGGAACTCCTCCCCGGAGAGATATGCGGAACAGGAGACTGCTGACCCCTTTCAGCCTGTCGTTCCTGGACATCATGTCCTGCGGCTTCGGTTCGGTGGTCCTGCTGTTCCTCATCATCAAGCACAACGTCGATACCTATACCATCATTCCAGTGGACACCCGGGACCAGACGTCTGAAGTGATGCTGCTGGAGGAGGAGATACTGGAAGGCCGGAAAAACCTGGCGAAGACCCGCAATACCATCTCGGAAATCGATGAGCAACTGGTGGAAGCGCAAGGTATGGCCCGGCGCATTATGGAGAAGATTCAGGAGACGCGCTCCCTGGCCGAGCAACTGTCGGATACCACCAGCGCCGTGGAACTGGACCGGTTGAAGCTCAATATCAAGGAACTGGAGGAGCAGAAAAAACAGTTGCAGGAAGAAGTCAGGGATACGGGCGACGATGTGCGGCGCCTGGTGGGCGACGGCAACCGCGAGTACCTGACCGGTCTGAAACTGGGCGGCAAGCGCATATTGATCCTGCTGGATGTTTCCGGCAGCATGCTGGACGACACTATTGTCAATATCATACGTATCCGCAACATGCGGGACGGGATCAAGCGCAACGCGCCGAAATGGGTGCAGACCCTGCGCATGGTGGACTGGCTCACGGCCAGGTTCCCCAGGGACAGCCAATACCAGATCTACGTCTTCAATACAAAAACGCGATCGGCGCTGCCCGGACAGGAAGGCAAATGGCTGAATGTCGGCAACAAGGCGGAATTGAATTCGGTTATCGAAGCCCTCGGGAACATAGTGCCGGAGGGAGGCACCAACCTGGAAAACGCCTTTACCGCCATCGGCAAACTGCGACCCAGGCCCGATAACGTGTACCTGATCACGGACGGTCTGCCCACGCGAGGCTCCAGGACCATACGCGGGACCACCATTACCGGTAAACAGCGCCTCAACCTGTTTACCAGGGCGGTAAAGCAGATGCCCGGCGGCGTGCCCGTTAACGTTATCCTGGCGCCGCTGGAAGGCGACCCGGAAGCGGCGTTCGCCTACTGGCGACTGGCCATGAGCACCGACGGCTCGTTTCTCATCCCGAGCGAGGACTGGCCATGAAGAAGAAACGGCGGGAAAACGAGGCGTTCAGCATCTCGTTCCTGGACGTGATCACCTGCGGATTCGGCGCCATCATACTGCTGCTGATGATTGCCAAGACCGGGGACAGTCCTATCCTGGAGAGCGCGGTGGAATCGATGCATGGAATCGTGCGGGAACTGCAGGTGCAGTTGTTTGAAATCCGCGGCGAGGCCAGGATCCTCAACCGCGATCTGGACGCCAAACACGAACAGCGTTCCGAATGGGAACAACGGGTCGCGCGGCTGCAGGCGGAACTGGCGCAGGAGGAACTGCGCTACAACAGCATACGCGACGACTCTGCCGTCGGCGTCATCATCAAGGGGGAATTTGAACTGGCGCTGCAGCAACTGACGGAAGAGATGAAGCGTCTGCTGGCGCAGAAAGACCGGGTGCGGACCGATCTGATAGGCGGCATACCGGTCGACAGCGAGTATGTCATTTTTATCATCGATACCTCGGGCAGCATGGTCAACTACCATTGGGAAAATATGATCGACCAGTTGATTACCACCCTCGACGTGTATCCCCGCCTGAAGGGGATACAGATCATGAGCGACATGGGCGATTACCTGTTTTCCCGCTACCGGCGCACCTGGATTCCCGATACGGAAGGGCGGCGCAAGGTCATCATCAACACCTTGCGTTCCTGGCGCGCCTTCAGCAACAGCAGTCCGGTAGAGGGCATCACCCGGGCCATCCGCGCTTTTTATGACCCCGGAAAGAAGATCAGTATCTACGTGTACGGCGACGAGTTTACCGGTCCGTCAATCAGGGAGGTCCTGGATACGGTAGAGCGCATCAACCCGAAGGACCAGGATGGCAATACCCGGGTACGCATCCATGCAGTCGGTTTTCCTGTTCCTTCCAGCGCTGTCGAACATTTTCTTTTGACCAACAAGCGTTATGCGTCACTTATGCGCCAACTGACCCACGAGAACGGCGGCGCCTACGTCGGCCTGAATGAATAAGGAGCGCTGTACTATGACTCACAGACACATTTACCCGGTTTGCCTGTTGTTGATCCTGGCTGCGTGCGAGCAGTCCATATCCCTCAGGGTGGACAGTGAAATACCCACCCCGGTGATTGCCCGGATGCCGGTCACCATGGGCATCCTGTACCGGGATGAATTGCGTAACTACGTCTACGAGGAAAATTCAGACGAACGGCCCAACTGGAAAATCGATAGCGGCTCGTCCCATATAGCCTTGTTCGAGCAAATTCTCGGCTCGATGTTCGAACAGACAAAAGAAGTCGCGGGCACGGATTCCGATGCTACCGTTGATGCGGTGCTGGCCCCCAGCGTCGCGGAGATGCAGTTTGCGCTGCCCGCGGAAACCAAGTCGGACTTTTACGAAGCCTGGATCAAGTACGATGTGGAACTCTACAACCGTGACGGCAGTCCCATCGCAAACTGGTCGGTGACCGGCTACGGCAAATCATCCACCGAATTCATGAAAAGCCGAGACAAGGGACTCAACGCGGCGGTAAACCAGGCCCTGCGGGATGCCGGGGCCAGGTTTGCGCTCGGCTTCTCCCGGGTGGAGGAGGTCGGCGCCTGGCTGGAACAGGTTGATTCATCCGCAGATGGCGCAGATTAACGCAGATAAAACATCTATACTTTAAGGAGTTGATTTGCCCTGGTGAGTTGCGTGCAAGTATGAAAATTCCGGTAGTCGCCATAGCGTTAATCGGCCTGGTACTGTTGGCGGGGTGCAAGAGCACCACGGTGATCGATGAGTACCGGGAAACTTCCGTCGCATCGATTATCGGTGACGAGTCCATCGTGGTGCTGGGCCGGCGCCACAGTTCCGGCTATGAGACCGAGGACGATTTCATAAGCTGTGTCGGCAAGTCGCTGAATCAGGGACAGTCCGAGATCAATGTCATCCCGGAGAAGGATTTTGTCGACAGCATGTATCCGTACTTCGAAACCAGCACTGCGCCCATGGACGTGAGAAACCTGGGGAAACTGGCGCAGATCCCCGTCATTGCCGACAAGTTCAATGATTTCAACCTGCGCTATTTTGTCTGGATTGACGGCGCTACCGAAAGAACGGATTCATCGGGTTCGGTGTCCTGCGCCGTGGGACCGGGCGGCGGCGGTTGTTTCGGTTTTGCCTACTGGAAGGATGAGGCCAATTACGAGGCCAGCATCTGGGACTTCAAGCAACTGGCCCTGTCCGGCAAAATCAATGCCGAGACCAAGGGCACCTCGTTCATGCCGGCCATAATCATCCCCATCCCGATGCTGGCCCGGGTACAGGAAAACGCCTGCAAGTCCCTGGCCAACCAGATCAGGACGTTTTTCTCCGAGCAACCGGGCTGATCAACCAGGCCAATCCCGGGATAATAATCCTGGGGTCAGAGTAAGAAATTCGTCAGAATTTTTACTCTGACCCCAAGCTATCCTGTGGCAATTTGCAGCATCGCGTGCAGCAGTACGTTGCAGCCGGCCTCCACGTCTTCCCTGCGGGCATTTTCAGCCTCGTTGTGGCTTAACCCTCCTTCACAGGGGATGAATATCATGCTGGTAGGCGCTACCTTGGAGACATTTACGGAATCGTGGCCCGCGCCACTGACCATCTCCTTGCAGGAGTACCCCAGTGATGCAATCGCATTGCGCACTGCGTTAATGCAATCCTCATGAAAACTGATGGCGGGCGAATCGAGTTCCTGTCTTACTTCCCCGGAAAGGCGATATTTGACGCATTCATTCCTGACGATTTCACGCATAATTCGCTCCATGTTCCCTACCTGCTGCCGGTCGGGGTGGCGCAGATCAACGGTTACGATTACACGTTCGGGTACGGTATTGCGAGCGCCGGGCTCGGCCCTGATGTCCCCGAAAGTGATTCTTGCCCAGGGTTTGAAGTCATCGGCGAGCTGGTAGAGCTTATCGAGAATCCCGTGCAAGGCCATGAACGGGTCCCGGCGCACCTCCATCGGCGTCGTTCCCGCGTGGCACGGCACGCCTTCGATGATAAGGTCATACCAGCCGATTGCCTGCACGCCGTTCACGATACCGATCGTGAGCCCCTCATGTTCCAGGATGGGGCCTTGTTCGATGTGTACCTCAAACGCGGCCCTGAGCGGTTTTGCCGAGCATGCGGCAGAACCGAAGTAGCCGATCCGTTGTAGTTCATCTTTTACGGTCTTTCCTTCCTTGTCCGTTCGGTTGTGCCCGTATTCCAGGTTGAACGCCCCGGCCCATACCCCTGATCCCAGCATCGCAGGCGGGAAGCGCGCGCCTTCCTCGTTGGTCCAGCTTACCACTTCCAGCGGATGCCGGGTCTCCGCGCCATGGTCGTTCAGGGTGCGGATCACTTCGAGGCCGGCAAGGACGCCGTATACGCCGTCGAACTTCCCCCCCGTGGGCTGGGTATCCAGGTGCGAACCGGCGATGACCGGCGGCAGGGAATCATCCGCGCCGGGACGGCGGGCGAAGATATTGCCCATTGCGTCGATGGTGACCGCGCAACCGGCAGCCTCGCACCAGGAAATAAACAGGTCCCGTCCCTGCCTGTCTTCCGGAGTAAGGGCCTGGCGGTTACAACCCCCGCGCGGGGTTTTCCCTATCTCGGCCATTTCCATGAGCGACGACCAGAGTCGTTCGCTGTCTATCCTTGTTTTCGAGTAATTTACCGGCGCCATCTGGTGTCCTGAACCCTGCCTTGTGTAATGGTTGACTGTATAATGACAAACGTCATGCAGTTTATCACAGACCCGTTCTTTTACCTGATCGCTGTTCCTGCCGTTTTGTTTGTCGGTATAGCCAAGGGTGGTTTTGCCGGGACTCTCGGGACCATAACCGTTCCCCTGATGTCATTTGCGGTTGACCCGATTACGGCCGCGGCCATCCTGCTGCCGATCCTGTGTGTCATGGATATTTTTGCCGCCTGGAATTTTCGTCACAGCTTCGATGTTTCCCACCTGAAGATCCTGCTTCCGGGCAGCGTCATCGGCATTGCCCTGGCGGCGCTCCTGATGGGGAAACTGACCGAAGACCACATACGCATCATGGTCGGGGTTATCGCCATAAGCTTCAGCCTTAACCATTGGCTGCGCCTGTCTGCGCGCAGTTCCAGGCCGGGGAAGGCCAGTGGTTATTTCTGGGGTGGCGTTGCCGGTTTTACCAGCACGCAGGTGCATGCCGGCGGTCCCCCGCTGAGCGTTTATATGCTCCCCCAGCGCCTGGAAAAGAACACGATGATCGGCACTATGGTCATGTTTTTCTTCTTCATCAATTACGTAAAACTCATACCCTACAGTTACCTGGACCTGCTTACCACGCGCAACCTGATGACTTCGCTGATACTGATGCCCATTGCGCCGCTGGGCATCTGGTTGGGCTACTGGTTGTTGCACAGGCTCTCCGAGAAACTCGTGTACAGAATTCTATACTTGTCTCTCTTTATTCTGGGTGTGAAGATGATCCTTGAGGGAACTATATGAAGCATGTCAACCCTGTGAGTTGTTTTTATGAAAATCATCTGGCTGGTTAATTTCGCCATTTTGTTTGCCTTCATCAAGGTATTCGAAATACCTTCGATGATCCCGATATTCGTTGACGAACTGCAAATCAGTTATGCCGAGG
>VYCZ01000248.1 GCA_009843675.1 Gammaproteobacteria bacterium
TCACCGCGCCGGCCTGTCGCAGCAGGCGGATGCATTCCGCATCCTCATCCGGATAATGCCCGTTATATATCTGCGACCCGTAGCAGGTGGGCATGTCCGCCGTATCAATGATGTCCTTGACGCCGACGGGTATGCCGTACATGGGAGTTGTTGCAGGGCGCCGATCACAGGCGCGGGCCTGTGCCAGCGCCTGCTCCGGGTCCAGCCAGGCCCAGGCTCCAACCTGTTCCTCCCGCGCATGGATGCGTTTCAGACACGCCGTCACCAGTTCCAACGAGGTAAATGTACCTGAGGCAATGCCTTTGGCGGCTTCAACAAGACTGAGGCGATGTAACTCCGATGTCATGATTCCGGCTGGATTCGGGGAAAATTCCCGTATGAATTTTCATATTACAGGCTTATAATGCTTGATTGGGAAATTATCTCAAATCCATAACGTTTAAGGAGCTTGCCATGAAAAAATTCGCGATCATTTTAGCGCCGATGATATTGATTCTATCGGGTTGCGGCGCCGAGGCGCCAACCTCTCTCGGGGTCAACAAATCCATGCAGATCAATGCCGGCATCGACGATGTCTGGAACTACGCCGGCGATTTCTGCGCCATCAGTGTCTGGCATCCCGCTGTTGAAACCTGTGAAATAACAGAAGAAGACGGCGCTACATACCGCATACTCACCCTGGGAGACGGCGCGCAGATCAAGGAGAGACATGACGGCGAAACAGCTACCGGGTACTCCTATACGATCATCGAGGGACCGTTGCCGGTCAAGGATTACAGTTCGACCTTCGAGGCCGTGGGAGATGCCGAGAGCACGACCATCAACTGGTCATCGACATTCATGGCCGAAGGCGCAACGGATGACGAGGCCGTGGGAGTCATCACCGGTGTCTACGACGGCGGTCTTTCCACGATAGCAGAGAATTTCAGCCAGTAAGGCTGTCAGCAAACAGCAGTATCCCCGGGGCCGGGGGTTCACCTCCCCCGGTCCCGGCGGCAATGGAACCATCCGGAAGAAGGCGGTTTCGAACTTCAGCGATCCGTAATTTCCCCGTGCGCGGCCACGAAGCGGCGCGCGTCGAAACTGTTCGGAACGGTATTGCTGCAATCATACAATTCGTTATGGGGCGCCGCTTCGGCAAAGGCCAGCGCCAGGCGGTAAAGGGGTAACGCCGGTTCCGGTATATTGCCCGGCTCATACCGGTCAAGGTAATCCAGCACCTGGTCCAGCGCCGGCAGCATCGCCTCGTAAAAGCGCCGGTAGTCGTCCGGGCCGGCAGCCCAGCGCCGCTCCGAACGCTGCAGTTCGGTGGGCAGCGCCCAGGTCTCGGCCAGGGACTCCAGTTGCGAAAACTGTTCAGGCAACAGGGCCATGACGCTCAGATACCCATGTAGTCATGCCAGTGTTTATGGGTGTTCCTGATCATCAACTCCTCGTCCATCAATACCATTTCATCCAGCACGCCGGAGCTCAAGGCCTGGTAGGTCTGCTCCATGGTAGAGGTGTCTTCCAGCCAGGCGTTGCGATGCAGGGCGTTGGTATGGGCTATTGCAATGCGTTCGCTGACGGTTTCCGGCGGTCTGAAATAATTCGTCCCTTCCCAAAGGGTCTTGTCCACCGCGATGGGCCAGAACTGGTGATGAAAGATCGCCATGCCCGGGTAACCGTTCCCGGCGCACAGGTGTATCACTGAATTGGGGAAGAACACGGAAAATTCAAACTGGAAATCCTGCCGATTGTCCGGGTTGATGTTTTCCGGCAGCAGTTCAAGATGGGGGCGGTGCCTGTTTGACGCCCTCAGCCGGCCCCCAAGATTTGCCGTCACGGGTGTCGGCTCCAGTCCGGGTACCGGCGGCACGTACAGGCCGGAAGTGCTGTGCGGCCCGAAACACCTGAACTCCGTATGTTCCAGCGTGGCCAGGCTGGGAAACGTGCCCTGGTGAATCGTGGGGACATGATAGCCCTCGGAAAAGGCATACAGGGAGACTTTCCAATTACAGTTAAGGACGGTCGAGTAACGGAACCGCAACGTCGCCTCGTTATAAGGATAGCCGGCGTAGTGATCCGCCACGCCGTCCAGGTATTCGACCAGGCTTTGCCGCGGTTGTTCGGCAAGATTGATGAATATGAAACCCTCCCACTCGGCGCAGTGGATACGATTGAGGCCCAGGCAGGATTTATCCAGACCGGCGAAACTCTCCTGGCGCGCGACCCCGCGCAAGGTCCCGTCCGTATTGAAGGTCCAGGCATGAAACCGGCAGGTCAGGGTATGCGTAGCGGTATGCCCCAGTGATTGCGCCTCCTGCTCCGGGATAAGCTTGTTGCCGCGATGGGTACAGATATTGTGGAATGCATGCACTTCACCGTTCCTGTCACGGACGATGATCACCGAGGTATTGGCCACGTCCAGGCGGCGCAGCTTGTAGTCGCCCGGTTCAGCCAGTTCCTCGGCCCGGGCGACGTACAACCAGGCCTGTTTGAAGATCCGCTCCCGCTCCAGTTCGAACAACTCCGGGTCGATCAGCGGCCTGACGTCCAGCGGTCCCGTACCCAGTTCGGGATAGCGGGTGGTGTACGGCATCGCCTGTTTCAATTGTTCAGCCGGCGCTGCCATGCCGATCACTCAGTAAAGATATCCAGCGGCAGGAACGCGGAGACGACGAAATTGGGCACGTCCACCATTTCCGAAATCCTCAGGTCCACCGCGACGCTGCATATCGCATAAGCCTGCTGTTCACTGTAACCCCGCTCACTCACCAGGTGTTCAATCATGTTGAGCAAGGCATTGCGCGCCGCCAGGGTGGTGTCCTCCGCTTCCGCCACGCCGTCCTTGCGGCAGGACTGGCCGGTCGTCGCGAAAAATCGTTGCGGGACGGCCATTTCCGGCGCGGTAAAATAATCATCGCGGTAGAACTGCATATCCTGGATGTTGCGCCTGGCCGCTTCTCCCTTCAACAGCTTGAACGAACCATAAAATGTCGCGCTCATCTCCACCGCGGTGCCGCAGCTTTCATTGTCTCCCTGGGCAAAATGGGAGTCGCCCACGGAGAACAAGGCTCCCGGGGTATACACGGGCAGGCGCACGGTGGTGCCGGCAGTCAACTGCTTGATATCCACGTTGCCGCCGGTTTCATGGGGGGCAACAGTGCGCACTGCCTTGGCGGCTATCCCTGGTTCCCGGGGAACGGCATCGGCCGTGTCGGGCAGCAGCACCATGCCGCCGCGAGCCTGCAAGTCGGCTTCCCGCCTGTTGATCTCCTCCAGCAACTCATGGGACGGCGCATTGCCCATTACGCCCATGAAAGGCGCGCCGGGGATTTTCACACCGGGCAGGTCCGCGGAAACGGCGAACCCGTCAGCGATCTTCCAACGGATGATAAAGGGCTCGGTAAACACGTCGCGCAGGAAACCGAAGCCCGGAAACTGCACGGTAAAACTGAACGGTTGCGGCGCTACTTCATGGACTTTAATCTCCAGGATATCACCGGGTTCCGCGCCGTTAACGTACACAGGACCGGTCAGGGGGTGCACCAGGTTCAGGTTGGCGCGGGCGAGTTCTTCTGCCGTGGTTTCAGGGTTCTACTGTCCGTCAAAGGCATCCCTGGTTTCCATGCCGATGACCTGGCCCGGATCGACCTCCGCAACGGGTTTGATATCCGGGTGCCAGCGGTTATGTCCCGTTTCCGGTTCAGCGCCCAGTTGCAGGGTGCGGTCGATACGGATGTATTCGTCAGCTTTTACGGCCATGAGTGACCCTCCTCAATAATGTCAAGGTGCTATCTCACTGGGTACGTCCTGGTAGGGAACGACTTTTTTTACATCAAGTACCAGGTGTTTGATCTTCCAGCCATCTGCGGCATGGATGAAATCACATTCGTAGGTAGCGGCCAGCCAGTTGCTTTCTTCCGCGCCTTCATCCCCGCGCATGGTCGTCAGTTCCCACAACCACCAGAAGGCGTGGGCGGTTGCAAGATCTTCCGCAATATCGATAATGGGCGAGACCGGGAAGTGAAGCGACCAGACGATCATTTCGCGGCCGATATCCGCCAGCTTTTCCGCAATCAGGTCCCTGCCTTCGAATTTGCCGAAGCCTTTTGCTTCCCAGACTGCATCCTCAATTAGCAGTTTGCGCATCTCGTCCGGGTTGTTTTGATCATCCCCGGCCTTTGCATATCTCGCAATGACGTTCCTGATGTTTTCGGCCGCAGTCAGGCGGGCAACCTGTTGTTCAAGGTCGTGGGTCATGATTAATGCCTGTCATTGCCATGCACGGCAATAAACCGTTTTTCCTCATAGCTGTGAGGCACGTTCGGGTCGCCGTCATACAATTCGACGTTGGGCGCTATTTCAGCGTGCATAAGCGCCAGGTCAAACAATCTTGCAGACTGTTCCGGCAGTTCACCCAAGGGGTACTGATCTACGTGATCCAGGATGCGTTCCAGGTGGGGCAGGACAGCATTATAGAAGGTAATCAGTTCTTCCCGGGTCGAGGCAAGACGTTTATCCCAGCGCGTGTTCTGGGTGGGCATGCCCCATGCGCCTGCCCAGGTTTCCAGTTCTTCAAACCCTTGCGGTAGCAGTTTCATCAAGGGTTTTCCTTGTTCAGGTATTTCTCCAGCACATGATAGCCGTGCCTGACCAGGATCTCCTCATCATGCAGGTTCATGTGTTTCTTGCTGCCGGAATTCAGTGCGAAGAACGTTCCCTCCATGGTCGCAGTGTCCTCAAGCCAGGCATTGCGCTGCACCACCATGGCGTGTTCCAGCGCCCACTTCTCACTGTTGGTGGTCGGCTCCATGACGTAATACTTTCCTTCCCAGAGGCACCGGTCGTAGCCGATGGGCCAGAACTGGTGAGTGAACCAGATGCCCTCCGATACGTGCAGCAGCCAGTTCGGAAAGAAAACACTCAGTTCAAACGCGTAATCATCGCGGTTTTCATCGTTCAGCGTGGGCGGGAGTATCGTTTCTCTCACGTTGTTTACCAGCGACCCCCTGGCTTTGGCCTGGGCCAGGGCAGCCACCGGCGGCGCGTCCTTGGGCGGGTTGAAGCACACTGCGGTGGTGCGGTGGTCGCCCAGCAGTTTGATCATCTGCAGGCCCGTTGAGAAGGTGCCGGGGAACGAACCTGCATGGATGGTGTTCACATGATAGGCCTCGGCAAAGGCGTCCAGGCCCACTTTCCAGTTGCAGTTGAGGTAAGTGTAATAGGTAAAATTGTGGGTGATCTCACTGTAAGGGAAACCGGAAAAATGATTGCCCATCTCGCCCAGGTATTCATGCAGCCCAACCGAAGGGTTATCATCCAGGTTGATGAAGATGAAACCTTCCCAGGTATCGCAGTTGATCGGCGTCAGGCCGTTCTCCGATTTGCGGAAACAGGGCGGCATACCGGTTTCCTCCTGGGCGCCGATCAGCTCACCCTTGTCATTGTAGGTCCAGGCATGGAAGCGGCATGAGAAGGCAGCCTTCTGCCCGAAGTTGTCCCAGTCCCCTTCCGGCACGACGACAGTGTTCCCTCTGTGGGAGCAGGTGTTATGGAATGCCCGGATAACGCCGTCCCTTCCCCGGATCAGCAGCACGGTGGTACTGGCAAAATCCAGCCGTTTGAGTTTGTAGCAGCCCGGTTCCGGCAATTCATTGTCCCGGCCCACGTGCAACCAGACCTTTTTGAACACCTTCTCCACCTCCTTGTGATAGATATCCTCCGAAATGCAGGGTTCGGTCGGAACAGGCTCCTCACCCAGCCAGGGATAGGTTTTGGCCCAGCGGCGCGCTTCGGTCACGACTGCACTCATATCCACCTCCAAAGCTCTCATTTTTGTCAATATAGTATAATCGCTTTTCGTGTCTGATCACTAACAACTAAAAACCATTATGACCAAATCCGTACGTTTTGGCACCTACGTCGAATTCCAGTGCCCTCCCGGACATGATCATTCTGCGTTGATCGAAGATGTCATTGCCCTCGGGTTGCACGCGGACCAGACCGGTTTCCATGTCTTTACCACGCTGGAACACCCGTTTTATGAACAGTTTGCGATAAATCCGAACCCGCTGGCCGTATTTACCCACCTGGCTGCGCGCACCGAAAACCTGCGTTTTCGCGCCCTGTGCCATACCCTGCCGTTGCATAATCCCATGGTCCTGGCCGGGGAGATTGCGATGGTGGACATATTGACCAGGGGGCGCATCGAGTGCGGAGTGGGGCGCGGCCATCCCTGGTTATGCGGTCCGGCTGACGTGCCCATGGAGGAGAGCATGGGACGCTATGTCGAAAGCCTGGAGATACTGCAAAAGGCCTGGACCGAGGAACGCTTTTCCTACGCCGGCAAGTATTTCAACGTCAGGGACGTCAGTGTCGTGCCGAAACCCGTGCAGAAGCCTTACCCCAAAGTTTACCAGGTGGGCACCAGCGCCAAGTGGTTTACCATGGCCGCGCAAAAGGAATGGGGCATCGTTGTCGGCGGTCCTGCTCCCAGCATCGCTTTCAAGGACGCAGTGAACGTTTACCGTGATGCCTGTGCCTCGGCAGGCACCACGCCCAGCGTAGGATTCATCAAGGCGATTTACCTGCACGAGGATGAGGCGGCGGCCCATGCTGAAGCCAGGGAAGCCGCAGTGAACTTCGTCCGTTACAATGTCGCGCCCCAGTTGACGATCATGCCGTCAAACGATGCCGAACGGGAACGCCTGATCGATGCCGGTTACAAGTTCTACACCATGGATTACATGCCGAGCATCGGCAGGATGGAATACGATGAACTGATTGAAAATGACATTGTCTGCGTGGGAACGCCGGATTCCGTGGGCGCAAAACTGGAGGAGTTGTACCGGGATTTCCAGTATGACGAGATGATCATCATCAGCCATTACGGCGGGCTTAAACGGGAACAGGCCATGCGGACACAACAGCTCTTTGCCGAGCATTTGATGCCGAGGATGCGGGCTAGTCTGCCAGGGGATCAGCAGTAATTGTAGGGCGTGACTCTGTCTTTTTCGGTTCGAGATACTCCCCCTCGGCAATCCGGAAAAGAGTCTCGAAGTAGCCGCTGACGGTATTCTCCTGGCGCGGCACTGGGTCAGTGTTTAGTGCTGGGTCCAGCAATGCATCCGCATCAACACTACGGCCTGCCTGTGGGTTGTCGCCGACCTCTTCGAGGTCCCTGCGCCAGACGGGCGGACCCAGAGGTTGCTGTTTCTCTTGCGCAATCACGCGACCTTCAGCCATTTAAGTTGTCGGTTCGTATCAATCCAACCGTCGAATGAATACAACATGTACCTTCATGGTTAAGGAAGTAATGATTGACAAGACGGCACTTCATATTTATACTTATGCATCATCGATGATGAATCAAAAATATATTTGACATTCTCAGAGAAGCGGTGTATATTTTGATGCATCATTCTTTATGAAACTAAAAAACTTCATGAAACTAAGACAGATTGCAGACATTAATGCTGGTTATCCATTTCGCGGAAAAATTCCAGTAGTGCCCGGCTCAGGCGTGGTCGCCGTGCAGATGAAAGATATTACGACTCAGAAAGAAATTCTCTGGGAGAATTGTACTCATACAGAGCTGACCGCTAAGCGTGAACCTTACTACCTGCAACCTGGCGATATCCTGGTAGCGGCTCGTGGGAACCATTATTATGCTGTAATCATTCGCGACGAGATACTGCAGGCAGGATTCCAAACCGTTGCCGCACCGCACTTTTTCATGATCAGAGTGAGGTCCAACAACATTATCCCTGAGTACCTAGCATGGTTCTTAAATCAACGTGCTTGCCAGGGCTATCTGGAACAAAATGCCGAAGGCACACTGACAAAAAGTATACGTCGTAGCGTGTTGGAAGATGTAACTGTCGTGATGCCTGACCTTGCTAAGCAGCGTTCTATCATTAATTTAGCCAACATCCTTGGGCAAGAAAAGAAGATTGTTGAGGGCATGTTACGGAACAGTGAACGTTTAATGAACATCATTGCCAACGACTTATTGTCTACATTGAAACAGTAGTAAAAATAAAAGCAGCGAAACACCACATTCTAAATTTCAAAATAACAGCACATCATGAATGAATTAGAGCAGGGATTAAAGTACCAAGATGGCATTAACAACGCGCTATCGGCTGCTTGCAGTTCCTTTCGCGGTACTGTCAGTGTCGATAGGTACAAGAATCTTATCCTTTCTATGCTGTTTCTCAAATACCTTTCTGATATCTGGCAGGATTATTATGGAGATTATGAATCAGTATATGACAGTGAACAGGAATTGATCGAAGATAAAAGGGTGAACTTGAAATTTTACTTACCCTGCGAGGCTAACTTCTACAACCTGTATCAACACCGTCACCAACCGGGTAACGGAATGCGTATCAACTGGGCCTTTCATATTCTTGAAAAAGTAAATGGCCCCCAACTGAAAGATGACGGTATCAGCGTGTTTCAACACCGATCGTTCATTACTCATGAATTTGGTGAAGGAAAACAAATAGACCCTATCTTTTGCCGCTTGCTGGAAGATTTTGCTATACCAGAACTTATTTTAAAACCGAGCCGTATTGGCGCCTTTGATGTGGTCGGCAGAGCTTTCGAATATTTGTTAGAACATTTTGCCGTCAGTGT
>VYCZ01000319.1:0-4902 GCA_009843675.1 Gammaproteobacteria bacterium
GACAATCGGCAAACTCGCAACCCGGCTGAACCGGGACACATCGGGACTGCGTAGTGTTATTATGCGCACCGGCAGGGGTCTGAAACGGGCTGGCGTACCGCCCGATAAATGGGGTCAGAGTAAAAATTCTGACGAATTTCTTACTCTGACCCCTGGACTTCACCAGAATTTTTACTCTGACCCCTTGAATTTCCTGGCAGACATAAACCCGGCGTGGAAGGAACCTGCGATCTGGCAAGCTCTGGCTCGTACCGGGGCGCGGGTCACGCCCGTGTACTACCTGAACGCGGTCGACCTGACCTTCGGTAGTGACGGCGAAATTGCCCGGCAGCCGGAGGACCGCCGCATCTACACCGCCCTGTTCATCAAGACCATCCGGGTCAGCCTGACCATCACATTACTGTGCCTGGCCATCGGCTACCCGGTGGCTTACCTGATCGCCCATTCGCCGCCGCGCCTGGGCCGCCTGCTGCTCGTGCTGGTGCTGGTGCCGTTCTGGACCTCGCTGCTGGTGCGCACCACGTCCTGGATCGTGCTGCTGCAGCAACAGGGCGTAGTCAACGACCTGCTGGTATGGTTCGGACTCATCCCGGACGAGCAGCGACTGACCATGATCCACAACATGACCGGCACCCTGGTGGCGATGACGCACGTGCTGCTGCCGTTCATGATCCTGCCGGTTTATTCCGTCATGCGCGGCATCCCCGCGGTACAGATGCAGGCGGCCATGTCGCTGGGAGCGTCCTGGCCCAGGGCCTTCTGCCGGGTCTACCTGCCGCAGTCCCTGCCCGGCGTGGGCGCCGGTTGCCTGCTGGTATTCATCCTGGCCATCGGCTACTACATCACACCGGCGCTGGTGGGCGGCCAGAGCGGCCAGTTGATTTCCAACTTCATCGCCTACCATATACAGACTTCGCTGAACTGGGGCCTGGCCGCGGCCCTGGGCTGCGTCCTGTTCGTAGCCGTGCTGCTGCTGTTCCTGCTCTATGACCGGGTGCTTGGCCTGGACAGGATGAAACTGGGATGACGACAAAAGAACACAGGGGTCAGAGTAAGAAATTCGAAGAATTTTTACTCTGACCCCAGGATTACGTGATTACGATGAATATTACCTGGTCTTCATTACTATCCGGAAAACTGGCGCTCAGGCTGTTCTGCGGCCTGGCATTCCTGTTCCTGATCGCGCCGATACTGGTGATCATCCCCCTGTCCTTCAACGCCGAGCCTTATTTTACGTTTACCAGGGGCATGCTGGAACTGGACCCGGACGCTTATTCCCTGCGCTGGTACGAACAGGTGATTTTCGGCGAGCAATGGCAAAACGCAGCGCTGAATTCGCTCATCATAGGCGTCTCGGCGACGGTACTGGCGACGGTACTGGGCACGCTGGCGGCCCTGGGCCTGTCCAGCCCGGCGCTGCCGGGGCGCCGCCCCCTGACCGCGCTGCTGATTTCCCCGCTCATCGTGCCTATCGTGATCAGCGCGGCGGGCATGTTCTTCTTCTATTCCAGCCTGAACCTGACCCAGACCTATACCGCCCTGGTGCTGTCCCATGCGGCCCTGGGCGCGCCGTTCGTGGTGATCACGGTGACCGCGTCAATGGCCGGCTTCAACCGCGAACTGCTGCTGGCGGCGGCCAGCCTCGGGGCCGGACCTGCGCGCAGCTTCTTCAGGGTCCAGCTGCCAATCATCAGTCCGGGAGTCATTTCCGGCGCACTGTTCGCGTTTGCCGCGTCACTGGATGAAGTGGTGGTCGTGTTGTTCATGGGCGGCATCGAGCAGCGCACCATCCCCAGGGAGATGTGGTCCGGCATCCGCGAAGAGATCAGCCCGGCCATCCTGGCAGCGGCGACTTTCCTGATACTGATCGCCCTCCTGTTGCTCATTGCAGTAGAACTACTGCAACGCCCTCCGAAAAAACGGAATGATTAACATGGATGGTACAGGATATACAGGATGTATGAGAGTAATATTACCTTCTTCTTTCAGCCCATTACCTGCCTGAATAATGCAATTTCTTCCTTGATAGATTTTTATCTTTTATATCCTGCTCATCCTGTTAATCCATGTTAATTCATTTCCGGTTTCGGGTCACGCGCCAGTAATTGATTCACCGCTTCCTGCGGTGTGACCTTGCCGTCTATGACGTTCAGGACCTGCTCGCTGATGGGCATGTCCACCGCGTGCTTCCCGGCCAGCGCGCAGACAACCCGGGTGGTATGCAGGCCTTCGACGGCCTGGCCGATTTCCGCCAGCGCCTGTTCCGGGGTGCTACCCCGGGCCAGCGCCAGGCCGAAGCGGCGGTTGCGGGACTGGTCATCGGTACAGGTCAGCACCAGGTCTCCCACGCCGGTCAGACCCATAAAGGTGTCGCTCCTCCCCCCCAGTGCCTGTCCCAGGCGCATGATCTCGGCCAGCCCCCTGGCCATCAACGCAGCCCGGGTGTTGGCGCCATAGCCCAGGCCGTCGGCAATGCCGGCGGCGATTGCCATGACGTTCTTCACCGCTCCGCCGACCTGTACGCCGACGATATCGTCGTGGGTATAGGTCCTGAACACTTCACAGTGGAACAATTCGGAAAATTCAACGGCGACGGAAGTGCTCTGTGATGCGATGGTAACCGCAGTGGGCAAACCCTCGGCTACTTCCCGCGCGAACGACGGTCCGGATAACACCGCGACAGGCACTCCGGGCAGGTATTGCTCTACCAGCAGGTGGTTAAGCGTCAGGGTGTTCGGTTCGATACCCTTGCACGCCAGGCAGATATTGAAATCCCGGTCGGGCAGTGTTTGTAGTTCCCGCAGCACGTCCGTCAATCCGGCGCAGGGGGTCGCGAGCAGAACATGCCTCACTCCGGCAGGCAACGGCGTAAAGCGGCGCACGGCTGTCAGCTTCTCGGGGAATGCATGGCCGGGGAGATGGTGGTTATTGCACCTTTCCTCTATCAGCCTGTCCAGGTGCGAGTCGAGACAGTCCCACAGGAAAACCGGGTGCCCGTTGCGGGCCAGCACCAGGGCCAGGGCAGTGCCCCAGGAACCCGCGCCGGCAACCATGACCGGGCAAGTCCGTATTTCATTCAATGCTGTTGTGCCCTCTCTGCAGCGCGTTTCTGCAGGTGCTGCTGGTACAGCGCATCGAAATTCACCGGCGCCAGCAGCAATTGCGGGAACCCGGCGCGGGTAACCAGGTCGGATATCATTTCGCGCACGAACGGAAACAGGATGTTGGGACACACCGTCGCCACCATGCGCCCGCGTATCTCCCCGGGAAAATCGGCCATGAGGAAAATACCGGCCTGTTGCACCTCCGCCAGGTATATGGTCTTGTCTTCATGACTTACCGTGGCGGTAACAGACAGGGTAATCTCATAAAGGTTATCCCCCAGTTCGTCCGCCGAGTTCGCTATATCCATATGTACGGAAGGTTTCCACTGCTCCCGGAAAATCTGCGGGGAATTCGGCGTTTCCAGCGAGACGTTCTTTACGTAGATCTTGCGGATTTCGAACTGGCCGCGCGGGCCGCTTTCTTCAGTTGCCGCCTGTAGGTTTTCCTGTTCCTCTGCCATTGGTTTTCTCCTGGTTGTTTGAATGTAATGGGGACGGATTTGAAATCCGTCCCCGTTATCGTGCGATATTATTCCCGGGTGACCGGCAGGTTGGCGTTACGCCAGGCCTCCAGGCCGCCTTTCAATGAATAGATTTTCTCAAATCCGGCAAACTTCAGGACGCGCCCCGCTTTGACGCCGTCCGAATCCCGGCTGCTACACAGGATTATGGGGCCGGATTTGTGTTTTTGCAGTTCTTTCTGCCGTCCTTCCAGTTCTGCGGCGGGGATATTGCGGGCGTTCAGGATATGGCCCGAAGAATAATCGGCATTGGTGCGTAAATCCAGGAACAGAGCTTTTTCATGATTCTTCAAACGCGTGACTTCCGACGGCCCCCCCTGGGCGAGACCGGACATTGCAGAACCGAAAATATTCCACAACAGCAAGGTAAGTATAGCGACAAACAATGAGACCAGCCAAAGGTGATTGGCAATGAAATCAGACAGTTTTTCCATCGGGACATTATATTTCAATTTTCTGTTAAAATATTCCCCTTACCTGATTTCTGTTCAATACATACTATCCGATACCGTCTCTCAGGCCGCTATGCAACTGAAGCATCGTCCAATGGTTTTGATCATCCTGGATGGGTGGGGCTATTCGGAAACCACTGCCTACAATGCCATCCATAGCGCCAGGAAGCCGGTGTGGGACCACTTGTGGGACAATTATCCCCGTACCCTGCTGAACGCGTCCGGCATGGACGTGGGATTGCCCGCCAGGCAGATGGGCAACTCGGAAACCGGCCACATGAATATCGGCTCCGGGCGCATCGTCGACCAGGAGTTCACCCGCATTACCAAGGCGATAGAGAACAGGTCGTTCTTTGAAAACCGGGTGTTGACGGATGCCCTGGAAACTGCAGCGCGGAATGGCCGCGCTGTCCATATCATGGGACTGTTGTCGCCGGGCGGAGTGCACAACCACCAGGAGCATATCTTTGCCCTGCTGGAGTTTGCCGCGGACTATGACGTCAGGGACATCTACCTGCATGCTTTCCTGGACGGCAGGGACACGCCGCCGAAAAGCGCTGAAGAGTACATGGATGAGGCGTACCTCAAGATGCTGGACCTGGGCAAGGGCCGCTTCGCCAGCGTGGTCGGGCGCTATTACGCCATGGACCGCAACAAACACTGGGATCGCACGCAGGTCGCCTACCGGCTGATCACTGCCGCGCAGGCCGAATACGAGTCCGTCGACGCGTTCATCGCGGTGGACATGGCGTATGCGCGCGGCGAGACGGACGAGTTTGTGAAACCCACTGCAATCGTCCAGCGCCACGGCAGCGCGGCGCTGGA
>VYCZ01000319.1:4912-8611 GCA_009843675.1 Gammaproteobacteria bacterium
GGGCGAAGAAGGCGACGTGGTGATCTTCAGCAACTACCGGGCAGACCGTGCGCGGCAACTCGCCGAGGCGTTCACCGCGATGGATTTTGACGGTTTTGAGCGCGGCAATCCCATCGACCTGGGCGCGTTCATCAGCATGACGGAATACCGCTCGGATTTTGATTTCCCGGTGCTGTTTCCTCCTGCACGGTTGAAGAACGTGCTGGGCGAATACCTGGCAAATGCGGGTCTGTCACAATTGCGCATTGCCGAGACGGAAAAATATGCCCACGTTACATTTTTCTTCAACGGCGGCGAGGAGCGGATATTCAAGGATGAAGACCGTATCCTGGTGCCGTCACCCCGGGTGGCGACGTACGACCTGCGCCCGGAGATGAGCGCGCCCGAGGTGACCGAACGACTCACGACTGCGATTGCTACGGAGAAATATGACGTGATCATCTGCAATTTCGCCAACGCCGATATGGTAGGCCATACCGGGGACTTCGATGCGACAGTCAAGGCCATTGAGACCATCGACACCTGTCTCGGGAAAATTCTCGAGCAGACACGCGGCGCCGGCGGTGAAATACTGATCACGTCCGACCACGGCAATGCCGAGCAGATGCGCTCATTCATCACGGAAAAGATCAGGGAACAGGCACATACGGCCCATACCAGCAACCTGGTGCCGCTCATCTACGTGGGACGGCCCGTCGAGGTGGCGCCCAGTACTACCGCTGCCCTGTGTGACGTCGTGCCGACCATGTTGCATATCATGGGGATGGAACAGCCGGAAGAAATGACCGGCAGCCCCCTGTTCAGGCTGTGTTGATCTTTTTACACTTCAAACCTGCCTGGTTTCTTGTTGCACTTCTCCTGGCTGTCCCCGCCTTGTGCGCGGCGGATGAGAAAGCGGCCGCCGAACAGGAAATCAAATCGGTCAAATCCCGGATCGAGACCGTTCAGACCCGGATCAAGTCGGCGCAAAACGAGATTGAAAACATGCTGATCGAACTGCGCAGGTATGAAACCTCGGCTGCCGAAGTCAACGCGGCGCTCAGACTGATTGATGCGGATATCGATGCCGGACAGGACAGGTTGGCGCTCCTCAACGGAGAAGTCGACCAACTCGGTGAGGACCTGCGCCGGGAAAAAGAGTTATTGTCCGAACAGGTACGCGCCATGCACCGCACGGGC
This sequence comes from Gammaproteobacteria bacterium, assembly GCA_009843675.1. Taxonomy (GTDB): domain Bacteria; phylum Pseudomonadota; class Gammaproteobacteria; order Eutrophobiales; family Eutrophobiaceae; genus JAAXHV01. The sequence continues at coordinate 6,092 of VYCZ01000319.1, forward strand.
AGGAACGATTACCTGAAACTATTGCTTAACCAGGAAGACCCGGCGCGCTTCGGAAGGACCCTGGCATACCATGACTATTACACCCGGGCCAGGACCGACAGGATAGCGACGATCGGGCATTCGCAGGAGCGGATCAGGGCATTGCGGGAAACAGCCAGGGTCGAGACGGAAGGTCTGGTTTCCCTGCGCGCCGGCAAGGAAGCAAAACTGGCGGAACTGACCGGGCACCGCAAGGCCCGGCAACAACTGCTTGCCCGGTCGAGACGTTTTATCGATGACCAGGACCGGCAGTTGCAGGTCCTGTTGAATACGGAACGGGAACTGGAAACACTGATCAACAGGCTGAGCCGCAGTGAGTATATATTTGAACGGGAAGCCCCGTTCGCCAGCCTGAAAGGAAAACTGCAGTGGCCGGTGCATGGTAAGATCATAACCCGGTATGGAGAACTCAAAAAAGGCGGGAAACTCAAATCCCGGGGAATTACCTTCGCTTCCGCAGCCGGAACCGAGGTGCATGCAATCGGCTCCGGGACGGTCGTCTACGCGGACTGGTTCAGGAACCTGGGATTGTTGCTGATCCTGGATCATGGCGACGGATACATGAGCCTTTACGGATATAACGAAGTGTTGCTCAAACAGACCGGTGACCGGGTGGGCAGGAACAATCCCATCGCCAGGGCCGGGGATACTGGAGGCCAACCGCGTCCCGGCCTCTATTTCGAGATCAGGCGGGGGGGAAACCCGTTGAACCCTTCTTTGTGGTGCAGGAGTTGATATGAAATTGTACCCCGTAAAAGCAGTTTTATTTTGCTTGCTTATCATCGGACTGTGCGCGCGCGCCGAGACCGTCACCAACACTGAAACGGGAGAACTGCCTGTCGATGAGATCAGGGCATTTGCCGAGGTGTTCGCCAAGATCAAGAAAGACTACGTGGAAGACGTGGAAGACAGCGTGCTGCTGGAATACGCTATCAGGGGCATGCTGGAAGGACTGGACCCGCATTCGTCCTACCTGGATGAAGAAGCCTATCTGGACCTGCAGGAAGGGACCACGGGGGAATTCGGCGGCCTGGGCATTGAGGTAGGCATGGAAGACGGTTTTATCAAGGTAATCTCACCCATCGACGATACCCCGGCGCAGAAAGCAGGGTTGCAGGCCGGCGACCTGATAATCCGGCTGGATGACACCCCGGTCAAAGGGATGTCCCTGAATGACGCGGTGGCGCGTATGCGGGGAGAACCGGGGACCGACATTACCCTGACCATCATCAGGGACGGCGCGGAAAAACCGCTGAAAGTGACCATTACCAGGGACGTGATCAAGGTGAAAAGCGTCAGGACCCAGGTCCTGGAACCGGGTTTCGGATACCTGCGCATCTCGCATTTTCAATCCCGCACCGCGGAGGACGCCAGGGCCGCGTTGCAGGAATTGAAGCAGGACAATGACGGCAGGCTGGAAGGCCTTATCCTGGATCTCAGGAATAATCCCGGCGGCATCCTCAGCGCGGCCGTCGGCGTTTCCGACCTGTTCCTGGACAAGGGATTGATAGTTTACACGGAAGGCCGCATCGATGATTCGAGATTACGATTCAACGCAAAACCGGCTGACCTGCTCGATAACGCGCCGGTCGTCGTACTGGTGAACGCCGGTTCCGCTTCCGCTTCCGAAATCGTGGCGGGCGCCCTGCAGGACCACAAGCGCGCGATCATCATGGGCCAGAAGACCTTCGGCAAGGGTTCCGTACAGACGGTCCTGCCCGTTTCCAACGCGGCGGCCCTTAAATTGACGACTGCACGTTATTTCACGCCTTCCGGCCGTTCCATACAGGTTTCAGGAATAGAGCCGGACGTTACCCTGGTCCGGGTCAAGGTCGAATCCCTTGAAGACGAAGAACAGAATTTCATCACCGAGGAAAACCTCAGCAGGCACCTGGACAACAATACCGGAGAGCAGCAGGACGGAGACGAAGAAGCAGCGAACACCGGGCAGGAAACCATGGCGCGGCTTACGGAGGATTACGCCCTGCAGCAGGCCCTGAACGTCCTGAAAGGCCTGCAGATCCTGGGGTCAGAGTAAAATTGTCGAAATCCCGGGGTCAGAGTAAGAAATTCGCCAGAGTTTTTTACTCTGACCCCTGAACTTCTCTGGTCCCGGATATCTTTATAGTTCGCTTAATGCCTTGATGACCAGCCAGCCGCCGGCCAGGCCGAGCAGTGTAGGTAGCAGGGGGAAGCCGCTGATCAGCCAGGAGGCGGGACCGAGCAGGTAGACTACCAGCGCAGCCAGTACCAGGGCGCTTCCCACGATCGCATGTATATTATTCCTGTTATTCCTGCGTATTTCTCTGCGCAGGCCGTCGACCTCGCCTGATTTCAACTCCACCTGGAACCTGCCGTCCTGCAGGCGGTCGACCAGTTCCATCACCTTGTGGGGAAACTGGGGCAGGCGGTTGACCCAGTACGGAACGCTGTCCCTGGTCCCCTTCACCAGCGCCCGCAGGCCCACGCGGCTGTCCATCC
>VYCZ01000222.1 GCA_009843675.1 Gammaproteobacteria bacterium
GATCAGAGATCGTTTCGGTATGAGTCCAAACGTCGAAGTCGAGATCACTCCAACTAACGATGGATTACTTATTCGGAAGCTAACCGCTTTGAAGCACCCGGTAGAACGGGTGTACGCTATAATGCAAAATGGCGGTAACACGGATGCTCATATTGATGAAATCCGTGGAAGGTGAGCGGCGCCTGAGTTTCTATGCAACTTATTTCCCAGAGTTGAAAGGCTTCTGATATGATTTGATCCATGCGTTTCTACGCGGATCTCCATATACATTCAAAGTATTCACGCGCCACCAGCAAGGATTGCGACCTGGAGCACCTGAGTTTCTGGGGGCGTAAAAAAGGCATCACCGTTATCGGCACGGGTGATTTCACCCATCCTGCATGGTTCAGCGAAATAAAGGAAAAACTGGTGCCGGCGGAGCCGGGCCTGTTCCGCCTGCGCGACGATATCGAAAAAGAAGTGACGGAGAAATTGCCGGGAAGTTGTCACGGTATATTCCTCTTCATGCTGTCGGTGGAGATCTCCACCATCTACAAAAAGGGTGAGAAGACGCGCAAAATCCATCACCTGATCTATGCGCCGACCCTGGAACAGGCGGAATTTATCAACCGGAAGCTGGACCGTATCGGCAACATCAAGTCTGATGGGCGCCCCATCCTGGGCCTGGATTCCCGCCATCTACTGGAGATTGCGCTGGAGGCAGGGGAGGGCTGCTACCTGGTGCCGGCCCATATCTGGACCCCCTGGTTCGCCGTCCTGGGGTCAAAGTCCGGGTTTGATTCCATCGGCGAGTGTTACGGCGACCTGGCGGAGCATATCTTCGCCGTGGAGACAGGCCTGTCGGCCGACCCGGACATGATCCGGCTGGTCTCCGACCTGGATCGTTACCGCCTGGTCTCCAACTCGGACGCGCATTCCCCGGCCAAACTGGGACGGGAGGCTTGCATATTCAATACTGACCTGGATTATTTTTCCATGCGCCGCGCCCTGGAAACGGGTGACGGCTACGACGGCAGCGCGGAATTCTTTCCGGAAGAGGGCAAGTACCACCTCGATGGGCATCGTAAGTGCAATATCCGCCTGTCACCGGACCAGAGTCGCCAACTCGACGGCATCTGTCCCGTGTGCGGCAAGCCGTTGACCCTGGGCGTGATGCATCGTGTACAGGAACTGGCTGATCGCACTGCGGGGGAAGCGCCTGAGACTACCGACCCCTTTGTCAGCCTGGTTCCCCTGCCGGAAGTAATCGCCGAAACGGAAGGCGTCGGCCCGAACAGCAAGCGGGTGGCAAAAGAATACGAACAACTGCTGCACAAACTGGGGGCGGAATTGGGGATACTGAACGACATCCCCCTGGAGCAGATCCGGAATCTTTCCAATTCCCCCCTGATCCCCGAGGCCATCGCGCGTATGCGTAAGGGAGATGTGATCCGAGAAGCCGGTTACGATGGCGAATACGGCAGGATCAAACTGTTCCGTGAGGATGAACTGAAACAAACTGTCACTATTTCGCCGCCACCATCGCCAGGGAAAGGCTTTATGGAAAATATTCCACCGTTGTCGGATGACTTTTCCGTTGAGGGCGCTGAACTGCCGAATGACCTGCCTCGTGCGGTGTTAAAGGACTGAAAAACGCTTGTCACGCATTACGTGTTTGACCCATTTTCAAATAACACCTATAATGACCAGTAAATAGTCAGTTTATATGGAGTCATATCATGACCAGTGTCCCTCTTACTTACGCGAAGGCCCATTTTTCCGAACTGGCCGCAAAAGCGGCTCAGGGAGAAGAAATTCTGGTGACCCGGCACGAAAAACCCCTGGTAAAACTGGTGCCTGCCAACCGTGTTTCGCAGGACGGGCTACAGGAATTATTTACCGAAATGGATAGTATCCGTGCGGGCACTCGACTCGGTCCCGGCCTGTCCATAGATGACTTACGGAAGGAAGGACGGCGTTAGTGGCCTCGCTGGTGCTGGACTGCTCCGTTACAGCGGCCTGGTTCTTTGAGGATGAATTCAGCAGGTACAGTGAACGTGTCCGCCAGGCCTTGACCTTTGACGGAGCGGTCGCTGTCACTCCGGGGATCTGGCCTGCCGAAATCACCAATGTACTCTTCCAGTCCGAACGCAGAAAACGTATCAAGCCGGAACAAGTAAACCAGGCTTTGAGCGTACTGGCGCGCCTGCCGATTGAGACCGACTCGCTGCCTGTCGGCAGCATGAGCCAGGTATTGCGATTATGCCGGGCACACGGGCTGACTGCCTACGACGCTCTTTACCTGGAACTTGCGATACGCCGGAATATTCCCCTGGCTACACAGGACAAATTATTGACCGCGTCCGCTATCGCCGCCGGGGCAAGGGTGTTCCACTGAACCGGGTATTTAGGAAAAGGCGTTCATATCACAATACTTTGACAACAGCGTCTCAAATTAATTACGATCAGTTTGTCGGTACAGGCCTCATCGCTCATTATCTGGGTAAACAGGACACAAGGCTGCTATCGAAAAAAATTATTAAATGAATACTGATACATTGACAACCGCGAAGGAATTGGAAGCGAAGGGCATGGAACACACTGCCGCTGAGGCGATAGCTACGGCAATTCATAATCACACACAAACTCATTTAGAAAATTTTGTTACCAAGACAGACCTGGCTCTGGCTATCCAGCAACTTACTTTCAAGATGTACAGCACCGCCACCGTAGCGGTAGGCATACTGGTAGCGCTGGACCGATTACTCCTAGGCTGAGTGAGGGTCGGAAGCCGGAATTCCCTCCGCAGAAACACCGACACTGTTAAGTATGGTCACCAGGATGACGATAGCGAGGCCGCGTGGGCTCATTGGTTTCAATGCTGCGGCAGTGACTGAACTTCATTCATATCCGATCCCAAAGTATAATCCTCTCAATATCCATGGGAGGGTCTCATGCAGCAACAATATGATAACTGGAAAGAACTGTTAACCAATAGTTTCGACCATTTTATATCCACATTAGTGGCATACCTGCCGAACCTGTTCAGCGCTGTGGTGCTACTGGTTGTCGGCTTGCTGGCTGCGGCGCTCATTCGCTCATTGATTGTCCGTCTGGGACAATGGATTGAACGGTTTGCACAAAGGGTGGGCATCAGTTCCTACTATTTTCGCGTGCGCTGGCCGATCACCCGTATTATTGCGACGATAATATACTGGCTTGTCATTTTATTTTTCGTGACTGCCGCGGCGAGGAGCCTTGGCCTGCCAGGCATTGCCGAATGGCTGAACAAGCTCATTGATTATTCACCTTCTATCGTAGTCGCTGCATTGATCATCTGGGCAGGTTTCGTGCTGGGCGATTTTACCAGGGAAAAACTGGCTGCCAGGTTCAGAGGGTCCCGCATACAGCAGGCAGAACAACTGGGAAACGCCGCACGGATACTTGTGATCACCCTGACGATCATCATTGGGTTGGGCCAGCTGGGTATTGAAGTGGGCCTGCTGGCGCAGCTACTGGTCATTCTGACCTCCGCGGTAATGCTTGCCCTGGCCCTGGCATTCGGTGTCGGCGCGGGGACGACGGTCGCCAATATGATTGCGCTCAGAAACCTGGGCAGGCACTACCAGGCAGGGCAGCGCATCCGTATCGGTGAGGTGGAAGGAGTAATATCTGAATTATCAAAAACTGCGGTGATACTCGATACCGAGGCGGGCCAGGCCATAATCCCGGCAAAGTTATTCCAGGAGCAGGAATGTATCCTGCTTGATGAGGGAGATTAAATGGTTGCGGATCCTATCGTACAGCGATTTATAGAAAAACATGCGGATAACGCGGCGAGGTTGCTGGAATCTGCCGAACCGGATGAAACGCGGGCCTTTATGGCGACATTATCCACGGACCAAGCGGCAAGCATAGTCCGTCATTTGGGCAGGCACAGCGCCTGTCATTACCTGGCGACGCTGGAGACGGAGCAGGCCGTGGAACTCATCAAGGCCCTGCCCATCCAGTATGCTGCGGCCCTGGTCAGGGATATGCCGGCGCCGGGAAAAAAAGCGCTGCTTGCCAGCGAAAGTGTCCCTTACCGGATTAAAACAATCCTGCGTCATCCAAAAGGGAGTGTCGGCGCCGAGATGGACAGCAACCCTGTTACCCTGAACGAAGGCATGACCGTAAAACAGGCCAGGTCATTCCTGAAGAAATACCAGGATCATATATCCAACCCCTTGTTTGTAACGGGCAGTGAGCAAAAATTCGTCGGCGTGATTCCCATGAAGGACCTGTTGCTTGCAAACAATGCCGCCGATATCGCGCGGCTGTGCAAGCCATCCATTCACCGGTTGTCTGCACGGGAGGCGCTGGCATCGGCGGGAAGTTACCCGGTGTGGCAGGAGGTTTCAGCGCTGCCTGTTGTTGACCGGGCAGGCCGTTTAGCGGGCGTATTGCACCGGGACAGGGTGCGTGAAACCTTGAATGCGGCGCCGGCTCATTCGGCGCTGGCCGGCGACATTACGGACGGCGTGTTTTCGTTAGGTGAACTGTTCTGGACCACCTGCGCGGATATGCTGTCCGGCTACAATTCCTCCACCCAACCTGAACGACCCTGAAATGACAGGTTCAATCGCTGACACCAGCGCCTCCCTGCGCCGGGATTTCTTTCAAAGCTACCCGGCAGAAGCGGTTCATTACATTGAAGAATTGCCGTCAGAGCAGATAGCCGAAGTGTTACAAAGCCTGCCGCACGCTTTGTCGGTCAGCATCTGGGAAATGCTGTCGCCTGTCATCGGCGCACGCGTGCTGGCAAACCTGGATGACAAGTCGATTCAACAGGTGCTTTCCAGGATTGACCCCAACAGGGGGGCGCTGGTTTTATCCTCATTGGCTGATGAGGAACGCAAACGATACCTCGGCCTGCTGAGTCCTCATGTGATTCAGGATTTCGAACGGGCATTAAGTTATGAACCTGACAGCGCAGGCGCCCTGATGAACACCAGGCTGGTTTACTATACCCGGGACATGAAGGTGCGGGATGTAGTGAAAAAACTGCGCGTTCACAAGCAGACAGGGTTCAGGGTCTTGTTTATCACGGATGATGAGAACACATTGACCGGCATTGTTGAATTGCAGGACCTGGTCCTGGCGCGCAGGGAGAATCGTCTGGGCGATATGATTCTGCCGGCCAAGGCAATAGCCCGGGTAACGACTCTCCGCGAAGAATTGCTGGATATATTCGAGAAACAACGCTTGACGGAATTGCCCGTAGTGGATACGGACGGACACCTGATCGGAATTATTCAGCACCACATCCTGATCGACGCGGCCAGGGAAGAAGCCGCCGTCGACATGCAAACAATGGTGGGTGTCAGCAAAGATGAGCGAGCACTGTCGAAAGCATCTTTCGCAATAAAAAAACGCCTGCCGTGGTTACAGGTGAACCTTGCCACAGCATTCCTGGCAGCGGCCGTAGTCGGCGTATTTGAACACACCATCGCGCAGGTAACGGCCCTGGCCGTATTATTGCCGGTGGTGGCCGGGCAATCGGGAAATACCGGCGCCCAGGCCCTGGCGGTGACCATGCGCGGCCTGGCCCTGCGGGAAGTCTGGCCGCGTCACTGGCTGCGGCTGGTATTCAAGGAATTCAACGTGGGTTTATGGAACGGCATTGCGGTGGCGCTGACGACCGCATTGGGTGTGTATGTCTGGAGTCAGTCGTTGGGTCTGTGCCTGATTATCGGCCTGTCTATGGTTGCTTCCATGATTATCGCATCGGTTTCCGGCGCGCTGATCCCCGTTCTGTTAATCAAGGCGGGCCAGGACCCTGCCACCTCGTCTTCCATTTTTTTGACGACCGTAACTGACGTTATGGGTTTTTTAAGTTTTCTCGGGATCGCGACTTTGCTGATGGGAATGATTTGAACCAGTCTCTTATTGATTGCTTAATTACTGAATGATGCCTTTATGGCTGGAACAAAACGGCACACCACTTCCGTAGCGAGTTAAGTACGCCCGCCGTTTTGTCCTGCTTCGTAAGCTTATCCGTCCTGGACAGTTCCATCTGTATCCAGGGTTTTTCCTGACCGTAATGCCGGGTTATATAACCACCGGCAAAGGGGACATTAACAGCGACACGTTGTCCGAATTCTGCTTCCATTATCCGTGCCAGTAATATAATCCAGTCTTCCGGGCAGGTTTCGTGATTGACGTTTCCAAGACAGATCAAAGGCCGCTCCTGACCCGGGTCCGGACCGACCGGTGGACCGTGTGCTGCCATGGTATGGCAATCTATACATGCAGACACACCCTGCATCGTTGACAAGCTCGCCAACGCCTGGTGGTATGGGACGTAGTACCTTTCAATCAGCGCGGCTATTGTATCTGCGTCCGGATAATCAAGATAAACCGGCACGTCCCAGCAAGTATGGGTCTTGATAATACCGTCTTTCCTGAAGTCATCGGTAGCCCGGTTCAGATCGACTATCGCCCGGGCAGTTTCCGATTTCCGGAAAGCCATGACATGGGGTTCGAGCGGTGAATAAATCTCGTCTGCGCCTTCGTCACCGTCTTCGATTACCTCCCGTGCAGTCAGCGCGCAGATATCCTTGACCTCATCCGGGACCCGGACCCCGCAGTGGGGTACGGGCAAAGCCAGCGGCAACACACTCAATCAGGTCCGCCTGCCGAACCGTCGCGGCGGGGATCGGCAACTCCCATCAGTTCACCCTGTGGCTCCCGAATGACAAGCTGCACGCTGCCCAGGTAGAAAGAGTAGGGGTCCCGGGCATCTATCTCAAACCCATGCCTGCTCAGCAGCTTTGGAATATCGTCACGGAAACGGGAAGCTTCCAGGGAGACTTTACCCCGGACCGAGCAATGCATGCGCGGGGCTTCCACGGCATCGAACGGATGGGCGCCGCGCTGGAGGCGCAACAGGACCTGTACGATGGCCGAAACTATTCGCTCGCTTCCCGGGGAACCGATAACCAGCCAGGGTTGCCGCCCCTTGAAGACAATCGTCGGCGCCACGCTGGCCCAGGGAACGGCATTGGGACGCAGGAAGTAAGGGTGCGTGATGTCTTTATACTCAAAAGAGGTCATGTAGTTGTTGTATAAAAAGCCCAGGTCCGGCGCAGCGGTAAAGGAGCCGTACACCTGTTCGATGGATTGTGTGATGCCGATCACATTGCCGTGTTTGTCCATGGCCGACAAATGAGTGGTTTCCCCCTGTGTCGTGATGCGGCGCCTGATCCGCTTCGCAACGGAGGTCGCATAACTTTTTTCGATAATGTCCTGGCCCATTTCCAGTTCCTGGGCGAACAGGGCAGGGTCATCGGGCTGGTCGGCCCGGTCCAGGTTGGCCTTGCGCAGGATATGGGCCAGCAGCAGCGCGCCATCGGGCTTATCCGGGTCCTGTAACTTATCGGGGAACTGTTCCAGCAGGTTCAGCGCTTCAATCAGGGTGCGGCCGGCGCCGGGAGGGCCGAATGTGAAAATACGCAAGTTGGAAAAGCGCGTCGCCAACGGGCGCCGTTCGATTGGCCAGGGGATCTGCGCCAGGTCGTCATCCCGGATATAACCCCCGTTTGCTTCCATATCGGCATGTATCTTTTTTGCTATCTCGCCCTGGTAGAAATCCTCAATGCCGGCCTCGGCCAGGCGTTTGAGCGTTTCGGCCAGCACCGGTTGCTTGAAGTTGCTGCCTATCGCCCAGGGCTGTGTGCCGTTTCTCAAAAAGAACGGCGCTGCCGTTCCCTGTTTCAGGTATTTCAGTTCACGCCGGGTCAGGTAGTGCTGCAGTGGAGAAACAGGGTATCCCTGTTCTGCAAAATAGATGGCCGGTTGCAGGACCTCGGCAAGCGGTTTTGTGCCGTACCTCGACAGGGTATAGGCAAGCACGGCAGGAGTGCTGGGCACGGTTGTTGCCTTATGACCCCGTAACCTGAGAGAGCGATCCAGTTCCCCGGGAATGACGCGGTTAGGCGCGCGGGTACCGCCATCCAGCGCTATTTTCCTTTTCGATTCAGTCTCATACAACAACGCCATGGTCTGCCCGCCAAGCCCCGATGCAGCCGGTTCCACGACACCAAGTGCGAACGCTGCGGCCACCGCTGCATCCACTGCATTACCGCCGTTCCTGAGGATTTCCACGCCTGCATTGGTCGCCAGATAATGTGAAGTTGCGAGCATTCCGTGTTTGCTGATACTGACGCGCTGCGGATAAACGATCCGGCGATCCCGGGGATCAACCAGATCGGTATCCATAAACTGCCTTGTTTGTCTGTTCACATCAGTCCGTCTGGGACAACAGGTATTCCGAAAGCAGTAAGGTGCGTTGCACGAGGCTGATACGGGAGACGGACTCTCGACTCGTGTATAATTCCCTGGCAACGGGGCCTATGCCGCAGAGGGCGGGCACGAAATCAGGCACCAGGCCGGCGGCAGAGGGCATCAGCAAGGACTCTGTCTTAATGGGTATATCCCATTTTTCAGCGATAGCCATATATCGCCGCGCCAGCGCCTCGTTCCTGCGGCGTTCGGGCATGGGCGGCCGTTCCGAGATTAATGCCAGGTTCCACTTGACGCCATCGCCTTTCAGGATACTTCTCATAGAAC
>VYCZ01000183.1 GCA_009843675.1 Gammaproteobacteria bacterium
TACAGTTCGCCGCGCAACTGCTCGCTTAAGTAAATGGAGTTATTGATACGGACGGATGCCGCGGACGTTTTCTGCCAGAGATAAGCGGACAACCCGGTGAGCAGGCCGGTTACGGCTACCAGGAACAGGAAGGCGACTTCATGCACCAGCAGCAGGTGGCTGAGAGAGCGTTTATGCGCGCGGACCATGGGCGCAGTATACCCGATCTGGTTGTTATGAACCAATTGTGTCCGGGGACGGATTTCAAACATGTCCCCGCATGTTGTAAGCGGGGGTCCGTCCCCTGTTATAATATCCGAAAAATATCCGGGGTCAGAGTAAGAATTTCGCCAGAAATTTTACTCTGACCCCACTATCCTGACGGATATTTATACTGATGAAATACCTGTATGCCATCATCCTGATCCTGTTTTGCCAGACGGCGGCGGCAGCGCCGTATATTGTCGAGATCAGCAAGTCGGACCGCACCCTGGAGGTTAAACAGGATGAGGAAATCATCAGGCAATACAATATCTCCCATGGCCGGGGCGGCAAAGGTACCAAGATTCGCGCAGGGGACAACAAGACTCCTATCGGAACCTACCGCGTGGTTAACTTCAAAACCAACAGTAAATTTCATTTTTTCATCCAGTTGAATTATCCTAACCCGCTTGACGCCTGGCGCGGCTACCGGAATGAAGTCATTTCCGCCCCTGAATTCAAACAGATCGTCCTGGCATACAAAAGAAAAAGCCTGCCGCCCCAGAATACCGGGCTGGGAGGCTACATCGGCATCCATGGCATCGGTTGGACCACTGACGAGAAAAGCCGGATACATGAGGCACACAACTGGACGGAAGGCTGTATCGCCGTTACCAATGACGAAATAAACGAACTCAGGAAATATATCTCCCTCGGGACCAAGGTGGTGATACGGGAGTAACAACAATGAAAAAAGGCGAACATCATTTATTGCTGGTGTGGCTGACGCTGATCAGCCTGATCGGATTCGCGCTGTTTCTGGCCCTGAAAGAAAAAGTGCTCCTGTTGCTGTACCTGGGCGACAGCAGCAAATTGTCCTGGGTAATCACCCTGATGTTCGTAATCATCACCATTTACTGCGCGCGGCGCGTCTGGTTTATTTCCTTGGAAATAAACAACTCGGAGAAGGTATGCGCCCTGGCGCGCCGGCACGATCTTTCCGTGCAGGAGGATGAGATCTACCTTGACGGCAGGGAGAAACTGCCCGACTGCCTCCTGACGCGCTACCTGCTGGACCTGTTCTACCGGGCCCAGTCGGCTCCCGCCGAAGCCGATCAAGCTGAAAGCAATACGCTCAATGCAAACAACAAGGAGTTGATCGAGGTTTTTGAAGCAAAACTCAAGAATCCCCATAACCTGGGCTGGTTCTTTACCGATATCATGATAAAACTGGGGCTGCTGGGCACGATTATCGGTTTCGTGCTCATGCTCGGTTCCGTGGTGAACGTGACAGACTTTGACGTAACCACCATGCAGAACATATTGAAAGAGATGAGTTCGGGTATGGGCACCGCGCTGTACACGACGTTTGCGGGGCTGACATGCAGTATATTGACCGCAGCCCAGTTCCACCTGCTGGACCAGGCTGCCGATGAACTGATCGACACCACTAAACACCTGAGCCAGGTGCATATACTCCCCAGACTGACGTGAAAAATTTCAAGCGCTACCAGTCGGACCCTTTCACCGACCTGTTGTTCAATGCCCTGCTGGGGTTCACCTTCCTGTTCCTGGTGGCAATCATGTTCATGAACCCCGAGGCCAAGTCGGGGATCATCGACCCCAAGGCGGAATACATTCTTACCATCACCTGGGAAGACAACAGTCCCGATGATATCGACGTCTGGGTGGAAGACCCCGACGGCAGGGTGGTCTGGTTCCGCAACCCGGAAGCGGGACTTTTGCACTTGGACCGTGACGACCGGGGGCTGGTCAATGACACTATCCTGGTCAATGGTGTAGAACTGGAGAACCCGCTCAACCAGGAAGTCGTTACCATCAGGGGGGTGGTAAAAGGCGAATACATCGTCAACCTGCATTATTACGCCACTGAAACCGAAGATCCCGTCGATGTACAGGTGCGCCTGGTCAAGGTCAACCCTGCCCTGGAGATCATCTATTACGATACGGTCACCCTGGAAGAAACCGGGGCGGAGAAAACCGCGTTCAGGTTCCGGATCAACATCGACGGAAAAGTATCGAATATCAACTTCCTGCCGAAACAACTGGTATCCATCGGATAAAGCTTAAGGAGAAATCATCGTGTATACACTGGGAATTACCGGATTGATCGCCGCCTATGTCCTGGTTGCTCTGTTGCTGTTGAGCATCAACCTGTATTCCAACTGGTCATGGAAGGTCAAGGCCGGTTCCATAGTCATAACAACGGTCCTGTATGTCGTCACGTACCTGTCCTTTCCTCCCCTGCTGGGCTGGCCGACCGGAGAACAACCCCCGCTGCGCTTCCGCCTGGTTGCCGCGGACGTGGTCCAACCGGACAAGCTCACAGGCGCCGAGGGAATGATCTATCTCTGGCTCAAGGACCTGGACGACCTCTCCGGCAGATCCCGCCCCAGGTCTTACCGGTTCCCTTATTCCACCGAACTGCATGAAAACGTGATTGCCGCGAAATCAAAGATGGACAAGGGCATGCAGCAACTCGGAGAGTTCAGGATGCCGCACGATCACAATATCCGGGAAGTGGACAGGCTCACGCGCTTCGGCCAGAGAAGCGCCGAGATCGAATTTTTCGACATTCCCAACCCGCTTATCCCGGATAAATAAATCGACCGGTCCAGAGCTTCTTCAAGCAGCCGTCACGTGGTTAAAATGGTGGGTTTCCATACACTCATCCAGTGATTTTTCCACCTGCAAGGTAATATGACCGATACCGAAATCGTGATAGACGATGTTCCGCAGGCGCAGGGCTTCCACGTCACCCGGGTAGTCAGGATCGATGAGCACGTGGGCGGTAAACGATTCGTTCCCAGGTGAGAGCGTCCAGACGTGTATGTCATGGATCAGGGTGACGCCCTCCACCGCTTCAAGCCGGCTGCAAAGCTGGTGAACATCTATGTGTTCAGGCGTCCCTTCGAGCAGCACATGAACGGCCTTTTTCATCAGCCGCCAACTGCCTGCCAGGATGAGGACGGCAATGATGACGCTGGCTACCGGGTCGGCGAGCGTCCAGCCGAAAGCCCAGACCAGGATGCCGGAAACGACCACGCCGGCCGAACCCAGCAGGTCCGCGAGCACGTGCAGATATGCTCCCTGGACATTGATGTTGCGACCGGATGACCTGTGCAGCACCCAGGCCGCGCCGAGATTGACGCAAAGGCCGACGACGCCTATTGACAGCATGATCTCTCCATCTACCTCGGGCGCGGACCTGAAGCGGCCGTAGGCTTCAATGAGAACCCAGGCCACGATCAGCCAGAGGGCCAGCGCATTCACCAGGGCCGCCAGGATTTCAAGCCGGTGATAGCCGAAGGTGCGTCGTACCGAATAGGGCCTCTCGGCAAAATGCATGGCGAGCAGGGCAACAGCAATGGACGCCGCATCGGTGAGCATGTGTCCCGCATCGGCAAGCAGGGCGAGACTGCCGGACAGGATACCGCCGATAACCTCAACGAACATGAAGCCGGCGATCAGTGCAAAGGCAATAACCAGGCTGCGTTTGCCGGCGCTGCGCAAATCATGGGAATGGTCGCGGCTGCGTTCTAAACCCATAACGCCAGAACCGACATACTCACCAGGCCGATGAATATCAGGATAAATTTGTATATTCGGTCGGTGTCCTGTTCCGGCATCGGTACATCGTCATCGCCGAGCAGGGAACTACGCACGTAATGCGCAACGTGATCGTCCGACCTGTACATTTCAGCGTCGATAACATCCAGGATAGCCACGTAGATGAAGGTCCCCGCAGCCAGCGCATTGAAACTGCCCTCGATCAGCAGCGCGGTCTCTCCTTCATAAATTCCCGCGGCAACGGTCCCGAACATGATTCCCAGCGGCGTCATCACGACGAATATGGTCAGCACCCGCAGAAGTCGCCGGCGGTCTGCGCCGGCAGCCTGCACACTGACTATGAGAGCAAAGGCGGCTGAGCCTTTGTGGGACAGGATGGCGATCATGACCAGCAGGGACGCGGCCACCTCGGATTCGATCCCCAGGGCAATGCCGGCAATGACGGAATGGACCGACAATACCACCAGCAAAACCAGGGGGTATATCGGCTGACGCGTCTCTGCGCCCTCATCTGACCCCCTGGCATGGCTGCTCTCGAACAGAACCCTGTCAATCAGAAGCAGGGCCACGACGCCGACTGCCGCCAGCAACGGCGCCAGGGGGTAATCGACCACTCCTTCCAACACTTCACCTGCTTCAGGGAGCAGGTGAATGAAGCCGGCGCCGAGAAAGATGCCTCCCGCCAGGGCATTGCCCAGTGAAAGAAATCGCCGGCTCCTGTCATGGCGGGCCGCCAGCAGCGGAATAATCCCGCCGACAATCCCGACGGCGAGGATCGCAAGGGCCGCTACCAGTTTGATTTCCAGCAATAACATGATGTTGACTGTCTTCCATTTCAGGAAGTACGCCAGAATAACACCCGGTTTTCACAAAAGATACCTGCTAAAACCCGACACGCACACCGAAGATGCCGGAACGTCCCGGCAACGGCGCCTGGTCCTTCACAAAGGAAACATGCCGGCGTATCTCTTCATCCAGCAGGTTGGAGCCGCGGGCAAACAGCGTCACCCTGTTGCCGCCCGTCCTGAACGTGTATTCAGCATGGACATCCAGCAGGTGATAGCCGTCCGTCTCAGTCTCCAACGGCGCGGTGCTGTCCTGTTTATTCACGCGGGTATAGTTTACAGCCGCATACAAGTCGCCGCGTGAATACGTGAGACCCGAACCGAAGCGCCAGGGAGTGATGCGAGCCAGGTTGGTATTATTGCTGCGCTCCCCTTCCACGTAGTCCGCCCATAAC
This sequence comes from Gammaproteobacteria bacterium, assembly GCA_009843675.1. Classification (GTDB taxonomy): domain Bacteria; phylum Pseudomonadota; class Gammaproteobacteria; order Eutrophobiales; family Eutrophobiaceae; genus JAAXHV01. The sequence goes on from VYCZ01000183.1 coordinate 5,012, forward strand.
CGCAACACCATCCTGCCGTTGTTATCATCCATGAGACGCGCCCGGGTTTCCGCCTCGAAACCCAGGAATTCCGCATCGTCCTGGCTTATGTAAACCAGAAACAGCTCCTCATCGACTCCCGGGGCCAGGATATTGGCCGGGTTGCCGCCAAAAAATTCCGTCACCCGGTCGGCGAAACCGTCGCCGTTCAGGTCCTGCTCCTGATAGTAGATGTAATCGTCAATCCGGTTATAGAAGAAGTTGGCCGAAACAGTGAGTTTCCCTGCCGTCTTGCGCCAGTAGATATCGACGTTATTGGACTTTTCCTTGGCAAGACCGGTATCACCGATCTCAAACGTCGTGGTCGCCAGGTGGGGGCCGTCCGCATACAACTCCCCAAGCGCGGGCGCCCGCTCCGAATGGCCGAAGGAAAGACCAACCTGGTAGCCCGGGGCATAATCCCAGTTCAGGCCGCCGGAGGCGTTGAACAGGTCGTAACTATTTTTGTCACCGGTCTCTGTCTCTGCGCTTGAATCCTGGTGTTCAAACCGTGCGCCCAGCTCGATATGCACCGGTCCGATATCCGTTTTTTCCAGGACGAAAACTCCGAACGACTCCAGTTCCGACAGTGGGACAAAACTCTCCGGACCGTCGGTCAGGAAGTCCTGGTGCCGGTAGTGGAACCCGACAGCGCCGAACCAGCCGCCGATGGGGTTATGCAGGAACTCGACGCGGCCTTCCACCTCCTCATTATCGAACAGTGTGCCTGCCCCTTCCTCACCCTCTACGTGTTTATAGTCGCTATATCCCCAGCGCATCTTGACGCGGCTCAGGCCGGGCAACGGATTATCCAGGGCCGCGACAAAGTCGTAACGGGTCTGTTCCATTTCAATACGGGCGCCCCCTTCTTCCTCCTCATCATCATGCCCGTCTTCGTCATCATGGCCGTGGTCATCATCATCGTCGTGATGCTCGTCCTCATCATCGTGGCCGTGGTCATCATCATCGTCATGATGCTCGTCTTCGTCATCATGGCCGTGGTCATCATCATCGTCGTGATGCTCGTCCTCATCATCGTGGCCGTGATCATCGTGGTCATCATGGTCATCGTGACCATGCTCATGGCCATGCCCGTGATCATGATGATGATGCCCCGGTATCCCGTACTCGTTCTCATAGCGGCTCACGGAAAACCCGGCATACCCGCGCGCGCCGACCCAGGACAGGCCGCCTGAGATATTCTCTGTCTTCCGACTGCTGTTAGCCAGGGTGCCCCGCGTGGATTCGCCCGGTTCCAACTCCGCAAATCCCGGGATATTGTAATTATCGGTATCACGCGCCATCCCGTCGATATGAAAGGCAAAATTACCTACCCCGAAATTCAACCTGCCGGCGCCGGTCATGCCGTCCGACACGGTCTCATATTGCAAGGCCACCTCGCCTTCCACGTCGTCGGGCACGTAGTCAAGTATCCTGCCTTTCACAACATTGATAATGCCGCCGCTGCCGCCGCTGCCATACAGTAACGTCGCGGGACCGCTGAGTATCTCAACCTGCTGCGACAGTATCGTCTCCGTGGTAACCGCGTGGTCGGCGCTGAAACTGCCGGCGTCCATGGTGCTGAGACCATCTTCCAGTATCAGTACCCGGTTACCGCTCTGCCCGCGGATAACAGGACGACCTACTCCCGTGCCGTAGTCGCTGGAGGTGACGCCCGGCTCGTTGGCAACCGTTTCACCGATGCTGCTGATACTGCGGGTTCTCAGTTCTTCTTTCGACAGGACCTGCGCAGGCCGGACCATATGCTCATCGGTCTCGGAAAACGGATGGGCAGTGACCCTGATCTCCTCAAGGGATGCACCACCGGCAGGTGTGTGTTCGTTTTCTTCTTGCGTTTGAGCATGGCCTGACGTCTCATCGGCAAGCGCGGGCGCCCCGTGAATGCCCGTGACCACGAGCAGCAGGATAGCGATTCGTAACATTTGGATACCTCCACATAAACAGATCAGGAATAACGCCGGGCGTTATTCGGACAAACAGGTAATACGGGTTATGCAGGAGTTATCGGGGGAGAACGTGCGCGTGAAGTGAGTGCGTGGTGTGAATGATACCTGCTTTCAGCCGCGACCTGGGGCGCCGCATCAGCAAGTACGAGTGTGTAAGTTTGGCTCGCGACAACCGCCTTGCCGTCAAATACGGACTGCGTCAGGCACTGTACGCAATCATCATGGCATTCCAGAATATCTTCACCGAACTGGTGCGCAAGCGCCGATGCCTGCCCGAACAGGATCAGGGCAGAGAGCAGCCAGGCCGATAATCGTCTGTGATTCGGGAACATATCTGATCGAGTATAGTGCCCAATCGCGCCGAGTCAAGAAAAACAACGCTTCAAACGCGCGAGTGCGAGCATTGCATCACCTGGTGAGATATGCGGGCTGGATGGATGTTGACTACTTATGTAGACCATGCTAGCGTGCCAGTATGAATCAGATGAGCGTTTCCCAATTCAAAGCCAAGTGCCTCGCAGTCTTGGCGCAGGTCGCCGAGACAGGCGCCCCCGTGCTCGTCACCCGCTATGGCAAGCCTGTCGCTCGGGTCGTACCTCCTCCCAAACCCGCGGGTTCGGATTGGATCGGCAGCATGAAAGACACAGGCCGGATTCTGGGAGATATCGTTGAGCCGGTCGGCGATTTGGATGATTGGGAGGCTCTGCATTGACTTCGCAGCCGTGACAGGCATCCCTTGTAAGCCATGAACCTGCTACTTGATACGCATGTCTGGCTATGGAGCCTGCTTGCGCCAAATCGTATTCACGATAACACGTTGGCGCTATTGGCTTCAGAAGATTCAATCCTCCACCTTTCCTCGATAAGCTGTTGGGAGACATTGTTGCTTGCGGAAAAGGGCAGGATTGGGCTTGCCACCAATGCCGAGTCCTGGCTCGCCGAAGCATTGCGGAACAGCCCGATTGTGGAGGTTCCAATTTCTATGGAAATTGCGATGAGCAGCAGAAGTATCTCCGTAGCGAATCAAGACCCCGCCGACAGATTTATCGCAGCTTCGGCCAAGGTGCTCGGTCTGACTTTGGTCACAAGTGACAAGAAACTACTGAAGTGCTCAGAAATTGAAGTGTTGAGTGCATAGTTCGAAGCACTCTCGCAGGCAGTCCCGGTCATGCTGACTCCTCGTCCGAATCAAGCTCAAGCTCCGGAAACGGGTTCGGGAGCGCTGCCCAGGCCTTGCTGTCGGCGTAGGCGAGGCGCTCGTCAAGCAGGCACGCGTCGAGGCGGGCGCGCATCGCCGCTTCGGACATCTGCTGGCCGATAAAGACGACCTGCTGTGTGCGATCACCGAAACGTGGATGCCAGCCCGGCCGCTGGTCGGGTCGCTGACCCTCGGGGTGCCCCCAGTGTTCGCGCGGCACGGCCGCCCACCACATCCCGGTGGATTTCACTTCGTTGATGCCGCCGGCTTGCGCCCACTCGTAGGCGATCCGATGGTCGGCGGCGACCCAGAAGAAGCACTTCGAGCGGAGCACGCCGCGCCAGTTCTCG
>VYCZ01000270.1 GCA_009843675.1 Gammaproteobacteria bacterium
ATTATCGTGCTGTAACGTTATTGAAAAAAAGACAATAAAATAATAAACATAATATCATCTGCGTTAATCTGCGTAATCTGCGGATAAATAATCACATGTCAGTTCTCCTGGACGTCAAACAGCTGAAAGTCAGGTTTGCTACCGAAGGCCACCAGGTCCGGGCCGTTGACGGGGTGGATTTCCGTATCGAGGCGGGAGAGACCCTTGCCCTGCTGGGTGAATCGGGCAGCGGCAAGTCCGTCACCGCGCTGAGTTTGACCCGTCTGTTGCCGAAGTCGGCCGTAGTCAGCGGCGACATCCGGTTCAAGGGCGGGGACCTGCTTGCCCTGTCGGACCGGCAGATGCGGGATATCCGGGGCGGGCATATTTCCATGATATTCCAGGAACCGCAAACCTCTCTTAACCCGGCCCTGACGGTGGGAATACAGGTGGGGGAGACCTTGCGCCGGCACCGCGGACTGCGTTCGAAGGCACAGAAGGGAAAAGTGGTTGAATTGCTGGAAGCGGTCGGCATACCGGATCCGGAGCAGCGCATGGATGAATACCCCCACCAGTTTTCCGGCGGCATGAAACAACGGGTGATGCTGGCGATTGCCCTGGCGGGGGAACCGGAACTGCTCATCGCCGATGAACCGACTACCGCGCTGGACGTCACTACCCAGGCGCGGATACTGGTTCTGCTGAAAAAAATTCAGCGTGATACGGGAATGGCGTTGCTGTTTATCACCCATGACCTTGCTGTTGCATCCCAGGTGGCGGACCGCGTCGCCGTAATGAAAGAAGGCAGGATTGTGGAAACGGGTAACATTCGCCAATTTTTCGACCGACCGCAGCACCCCTATTCAAAAAAACTGCTCGCTTCCCTGCCTGACCCCTCGGCAAGGCGTACGGGGAAAACGCCCGAAGCAGACACGGCCATGCTCAAGGTGTCCGGATTGAAGGTGCAATTCCCCATCCAAACGGGCTTCTTCGGCGGCACTGCCGGTTACCTGCGCGCCGTGGACGGCGTATCACTGGAACTGAAGCAGGGACGGACCCTGGCAGTCGTGGGTGAATCCGGGTCCGGCAAGACGACACTGGGCAAAGGCATTCTGCAACTGCTTGAACCTGCCGGAGGGACGGTCTGCCTGGCAGGTGAAACCCTGCTCGATCTGTCTCCGGCGCAGATGCGCCGGCAGCGCGCACACATGCAGGTGGTATTCCAGGACCCGTTCTCCTCCATGAACCCGCAGATGATGGTAAAGGACATGATAGAGGAGGGTATGCTTTCCCTGGGGACCGGGAAGACTGCCGCAGAAAGACAGGCAACAGTCGATCAATTACTCACCCAGGTAGGGCTTGAACCGGATCATAAATATCGTTACCCGCACGAATTCTCCGGCGGGCAGAGACAGCGCATCTGCATTGCCCGGGCACTGGCCGTCAGGCCGAAATTATTGGTATGCGATGAGCCCACCAGCGCCCTGGACGTAACGGTCCAGGCGCGCATACTGGCCCTTTTGGCAAGCCTGCAGGAGGAACTGGGGCTGGCATACCTGTTCATCACTCACAACATCAGCGTAGTCGCCGGCTTCGCCCATGAAATGGCGGTCATGTACCGTGGACGGATAGTGGAACAGGGCGCAACGGGGACGGTCCTGACCGACCCGCAGCATGAGTACACCAAAGCCCTGCTCTCGGCGGTTCCGACCATTCGCAGATAATTTATCCGCGGATTTTTTTCATAAGGTGGATGCTCTCCGAGAGCAGGGATACGGTAATATCGCCCCCCTGGCTGAGCTTGTTGCGCCGGGCGACGTGGGTCGGCACCGTCAGGTAGAGTGACTGCTCCCGGCCGGTTGCCATGGCGATGGAGGTGTTCTCCCCTAACGGTACCAGTTCCTCGATATGCCCCGCGATCGGGTTTTCCCGCTCTCCCCGGGAGGGGCGGTCGCGGCGGTGCAGGATGATGCTGTCGGCAGGGATGACCCAGTCCGTTTCCTCCTCGGGTTCGAATTCGGGGCGATGGGGCGCGTCCAGTGTGTGGCCGTTCCATTCGATGCGGGACGTTCCGGCATCTTGATCATGTTCGACAACCCTGGCGCTGAATATATTGTAATGGCCGATCAGCGAGGCGACCTCGGCATTATCGGGATGGTTCATCACCTGGTCCGGCGTGTCGCTTTGCAGTGTTTTCCCGCGGTGTATGACGCACAGCCGGTCGGCAATACGGCGCGCCTCGTTCAGGTCGTGGGTGACATGGATGACCGGCCACCTGAACTGCTGCCTCAATGTGACCAGTTCGCGCACCAGTTTCCTGCGCGTCTGCTGGTCCACGGCGGAAAAAGGCTCATCCAGCAATAACACGCCGGGGTCCCGCGCCAGCGCCCGGGCCAGGGCCACCCGTTGCTGCTGGCCGCCCGACAACTGGTGCGGGTAACGCTCCCCCAGGCCCTCCATGTTCATGGTGCGCAGCAACTTTTCGGCAGTAACACGCTTGCTGCCGGGCGTATACCGTTGCAACGCGATCATTATGTTCTGCAAAGCAGTCTTGTGGGGGAATAACGCATAGTGCTGGAATACCATGCCTATGCGCCGCTGTTGAACGGGCAGGTTTACGCCGGCTGCCGTATCCAGCCATTGTTCCTCGTGGCAACGGATATTGCCGGATGCCGGCGTATACAGGCCGCTGACGGCCCTCAATATGGTGGTTTTGCCGCTCCCGGAAGGCCCCAGGATGACCAGGATTTCACCCGTGTTGCAGGACAGGGATACGTCCAGCGGTATGGGACCGTCCTGCTGCAACCGGACCTGGATGGATTCAGCGTCTTTCATGATGTCCGGCACGGTCGGTGAGGAAGTAGATCAGGGTTATGGAGAGCAGGGAGATCATCAGCAGGGCAGCAGACATGGTCGCGGCGCCCGTGTTATCGAAAGCCTGGACGCGGTCATAGATGGCAATGGCCACGGTACGCGTCTCTCCGGCCAGGTTGCCGCCCACCATCAGGACCACCCCGAACTCGCCCAGGGTGTGGGCGATGGTCAGGATGCCGGCGGAGACGATCCCCGGCCAGGCCAGCGGTAGTTCTATGCGCCAGATGGTCGGCCTGCCTGAAAGGCCGGTGCTCCTGGCCGCCTCGCGTTCATTTATAGGGATGGACTCAAAACTGCGTTGTACCGGCTGGACGGCAAACGGGATATTGAAGATGATTGAGGCAAGCAGGATGCCCTCAAACGAGAATACCAGGGACTCGCCCGCGATTCCCTGGTAGAACCGCCCCAGCGGCGAGAGTTCCCCCAGGCTTATCATCAGGTAGAAACCGAGCACGGTCGGCGGCAGTATCAGCGGCAGGGCGATCAGGGCCTGGATGAAATTCCGTCCGGCAAAGCGCGACCATGCCAGCTTGCGGGCGATGAAAACCCCCACCGGCGTCAGGATGAGGGCGGTCAGTCCGGCCAGGAGCAGGGAAACGTTAAGGGCCTGCCAGTCCATACCGGTATTCACTCGGCCAGGGCATAGCCGTATTTCCTGAAAATGTCCGCACTGGACGCAGATGAGAGATAGTCAAAATATCGAGCGCCTTGTTCATCATTGCCATCAAGCAGGACTGCGTATTGGGTGATAGGGGGATACCAGTTTTGCGGGAGAGGAAAACCATGCCCTTTGCCGACGAACTGTTCCAGCGCCAGGAAAGAATTGGGGATGATGCACAGGTCAACACTGCCGGACAGGCAGAATTGCATGGCCTGGGCAGCGTTCTCTCCCAGCAACAGCTTTTTGTGGTTGACCACCCATATGCCGGCATTGGTCAACGCTTCCCTGGCAGCCTGGCCGTAAGGGGCGTGTTCCGGATTGGCGATGGACATCCTGCGGTACTCGCCGTATTGCAAAATCTTCAGGGCATCGGCCAGGGAGGCCGGCTTTTCCAGTGTCGATGTTTCGGGGACATACAGGTTGAGACGGCCGAAAACCAGCACCCTGGAGGCGATTATCCGTCCACCGTTAGCCCGGATGAAGTCGACGTAATGTTCCCCGGCGGATATGAATACCTGGTAAGGCGCGCCCTGGACTATTTGCCTGGCAAAGTTGCCGGACGAGCCGAACGTCAGGTTGACCCTGTTTCCTTCATCCCGGTAAAAAGCCTCACTGATTTCAGTCACCGTATGAGTCAGGTTGGATGCCACCGCAACGTTCAACGATTCCGTGCGGGCCTCCTGAAAAGACAGCAACAGCGGCAACAGGCAGATAGTTATGCGCATACGGCGAACTATATCAGAGTATAATTGCACATCAAAAATGACGAAAATGAGATAAAGAGGATTGGATATGATTTTATTCACAGGACTGACCGGCGCGGTCGGCACGGAAATAATAAAACTCCTTCCGGAATACGGCATCCGGGCAAGGGGACTGGCCAGGAACTCGGACAAGGCGGAAGTGGTGCGCCAGGCCGGTGTCGAGGTTGTGTCCGGCGGCCTGGAGGATGAAGACGCCGTCAGCGCGGCCTTGCAGGACTGCGACCGGGCTTTCCTGCTCATGGCCAACTCCCGGCAACAGCTCGAACTGGAAAAAAGCTTCGTGGATGCGGCCGTGAATGCCGACATCGGCCATATCGTAAAGATGTCCGCTAACGGCGCAGATTCAAATTCAAAAGCCCTGCTGAAGCGTTATCACGTCGATTCCGAACAATATCTCCGGGAATCAGGGCTGCGGTACACGCTGGTGCGCCCTAATTTCTTCATGCAGAACATGCTGCACGTAGCCGGTTCCATTGTGGAACAGGACAAATTCTTCATGCCCATGCGAGACGGGCAGGTAGGCATCATCGACGTGCGGGACGTGGCGCACTTCGTCCTCACCGTCCTCACTGGTTCCGGCCACGATGGTAAAACCTATGAGATCACCGGTCCGGAACTGCTATCGTTCCACGACATCGCCAGTCAATTATCGGAGGTAATGGGCAGGGAGATCAGCTACATAGACCAGCCGGCACCGGAATTCAGGTCGTCATTGCTGCAATGGGTCCCCGACGACTGGTACGTGGAGACCGTCTCCGAACTGTTCGAACTCATCGCGCAAGGCAGCGGCGCAATACTCAATGATGAATACACCCGGGTAACGGGCAAGGCACCGACCACCCTGCGCCGGTTCTTCCGGGACTATTCCTCGTTCTTTGAAAAGGCTTGATATATCTGCAGATGACGCAGGTTACCGCAGATGATTTAGTTTAACTCTTTGTTTTATCTGCGCTCATCTGCGTAAATCTGCGGATAAATTATCCGGCAGGCTCGCGCATGGTGACGAATTCTTCGGCTGCGGTGGGATGGATGCCGATGGTGGCGTCGAATGTTGCCTTGGTCGCCCCGGCCTTGAGGGCGATGCCTATGCCCTGGATGATTTCGCCGGCGTCGGGACCGACCATGTGCACACCCAGGACCTTGTCGGTGTCTTTATCCACGATGATTTTCATAAGCGTCTTCTCGCTGCTGCCGGTCAGGGTGTGTTTCAGGCTGGTAAATCGGGACTTGTAAATCTCAACGTTTGCATATTCCTGCCGGGCCTGTTGCTCGGTCAGGCCGACCGTGCCCAGGTTGGGCTGGCTGAAGATGCAGGTGGGTACATCGCGGTAATCCACGCGCCGTGACTGGTTGTTGAACAGATTATTCGCCAGCGCCGTACCCTCCGCGGTGGCGACGGGCGTCAGGTTCATGTGGTCGGTCACGTCGCCGATGGCGTAGATGGAGGGGACGGAACTGCGGTACTCGTCATCGACCCTGATAGCCCCTTTCTCGTTGAGCTCTACTCCAGCCGTCTCCAGGCCCAGGTTGTCCGTGTTGGGCCGTCGTCCGGTGGCGTACATGACCAGGTCTGCCGTTATTGTTTCTGTGCCGGCCGTGTTGACCAGGTAGCGGCCGTTTTGTTGTTCTATGCTGTCGATGCGGCTATTGAACAGCAGTTTTATCCCTTTCAGGTGCATTTGCTCGGCGAGAAACTCCCGCATCTCTCCGTCAAATCCCCTGAGAAAAAGATCGCCGCGGTAGACCAGGGTGGTATCCACGCCGAGTCCGTGGAATATACCGGCGAATTCGACGGCGATATAACCACCACCAACGATAACGACGCTGGCCGGCAGGGTATCGAGAAAAAAGGCCTCGTTGGATGAGATAACGTGCTCCCTGCCGGGTATGTTCGGGATATGGGGCCAACCGCCCGTGGCCACCAGGATGCGCCGGGCGCTGAGGCTCTCGCCGTTGACCCGGACCGTATTCGGTCCCTCGATTACGGCCCTGCCATTGTACAGGACTACATTATTACGTTTAAGTAAATTCTTATAAATACCGTTTAATCTTTTGATTTCAGTATTTTTATTATTCAGGAGAACACTCCAGTCAAAGACCGGTTCGGAAACCTGCCAGCCATAACCAGCCGCATCATTAAAGTCTTCGGCATAATGCGCGGCATACACGAACAGCTTTTTTGGGATGCACCCGACATTCACGCAGGTGCCGCCCAGGTAACGGTCCTCAGCTATGGCGACCTTCGCGCCGAACCCGCCGGACATGCGCGCAGCGCGCACGCCGCCGGAACCGGCGCCGATGACAAACAGGTCATAATCATACTCACTCATGTCCGCTGCGGATTTTGCGTCTCTTCAGGTAATCCACCGTCTTTTTCGCCAGCAGCGGGAAGATGCCCAGCAGTACAAAAGACAATATCAACTCCGGTGATGCGATATCCTTTAGTTGCTCGATTTTTGCGATCTGGGTGCCGGCATTCACATATACGATGGTCCCTGCCAGCATCCCGACCTGGCTTACGAGAAAGAAGGTCAATACCCTGATAGTGGTCAGTCCCATGACGAGGTTGATGATAAAAAACGGGAATAAGGGCACCAGGCGCAGGGTGAACAGGTAAAATGCGCCTTCCTCGTCCATCCCCCTGTTGATGGCAGTCAACTTGTCGGCAAAACGTCCCTGGATGGCTTCCCTGAACAGGTAGCGGGAGACCAGGAACGCGAGTGTTGCCCCTATGGTGGAGGCAAATGACACAACAACGGTTCCCCAGAGCAGGCCGAAAATGGCGCCGGCGGCCAGGGTAAGGATGGCTGCTCCCGGCAGGGACAGTCCGGTAATAATGACATACAGGAGAAAGTAGGAGACGGTCGTCGTCAACGGTTCACGTTCATAAAAAGCATCCATCACGGCCTGTTGTTCCTTCAGGTATTCCAGGTTGAAATACCGGCCCAGGTCAAAAATAAAAAACAGGGCCACGAGTATGATGACCGTTACCAGTAACGTGATTTGGGTCTTGTTCATCGATTTGTACGATTGGTCAGATTGATTGCATGATGCTAGACTGACTCCCTTGTCACGGCAGCACCGGCATTCTCCCACATAACAAACAAATAAGGAATTTTAAAAATGCAAACCGAAGCCACCCAGGTCAACCAGAATGTTCGCTACGAACCTGATGAACGTCTCTCACCCAGCCTGACCCTCGGTCTCGGTTTCCAGTACGCGGCCCTCATCGTAGGCGGCATCGTACTGACTCCCGCCATCATCGTGCGCGCGGCAGGCGAGAGTGAAATTTACCTGACATGGGCCGTCTTTGCCGCCCTTGCGGTCAGCGGGTTCACCACGGTGATACAGGCCGTCCGGGTTGGGCGTGTCGGTTCGGGCTATCCCCTGCTCATGGGCACGTCCGGCGCTTTTATCGCGGTCTCCGTTACTGCCCTGGCGGAAGGCGGTCCGGCGATGCTCGCGACCCTGGTCATTATCTCATCACTGTTTCAGTTCGCTCTCTCAGAGCATCTTGCCCTGTTCCGGCGCCTTATCACGCCGGCAGTCGCCGGCACGGTCATTATGCTGATCTCCGTCACCATCATGCCGATTGCCTTTGATATGCTGACCCAGGTGCCGGCGGGTACACCGGCTGCGGCCGCTCCCGCCTGCGCCATTACGACTTTCGCCGCTACCCTGGTACTGATTTTTTGCGCAACAGGGGTGTTGCGCCTCTGGGCGCCGATGCTCGGGGTACTCATAGGCTGTTTTGTCGCTGCCGGTTTCGGTCTCTACGACGTCAATCGGGTACTTGAGGCCTCCTGGATCGGGCTCCCGGACGTGGGTAGTTGGCCGGGCTTCGACCTGGAGTTCGGTATTGTTTTCTGGACGCTGTTGCCGGCTTTCATATTTGTGACCCTGGTGGGCGCCATTGAGACCATCGGCGATGCGGTCGCTATCCAGAAAGTGGCGTGGCGCGAGCCGCGCGCCACCGATTTCCGCACGGTGCAGGGGGCGGTCGCTGCCGATGGAGTGGGCAACCTGTTATCGGGGCTTGCCGGCACCGTGCCCAATACCACCTATTCCTCCAGTATCGCGCTCGCGGAAATCACCGGGGTTGCGGCACGCCGGGCCGGGGCCTGCGTCGGCGTACTGTTTTTGATCATGGCGTTCCTGCCCAGGCTGATCAGCCTGTTTCTGGCAAT
>VYCZ01000381.1 GCA_009843675.1 Gammaproteobacteria bacterium
GCGCTATTCCGTCATCACCAAGGGCGCATTGACGAATGCCATCGCCTGTTCCAATTCCGGCGGCCAGTTCGGCGGCGAACTGAAACTTGCCGGCTATGATCTGCTGATCCTGGAAGGCAGGGCGCCGGATCCCGTCTACCTCCATATCGAAAACGAACGGGTCCGCCTGCTGCCCGCCGGACACCTGTGGGGCAGGACCGTATGGGAAACGGAAGAGATCATCAAGCAGGCCCACCAGGATCCGCTCATCCACCTTGCCTCGGTAGGGCCCAGCGCCGAATACGGTTGCCGGTTCGCCTGCGTGGTCAATGACATGCACCGGGCCGCCGGGCGCTCCGGCGTGGGCGCGGTAATGGCATCGAAACACCTGAAATCCATTGCGGTAAGAGGCACCAGGGGGCTCAGCGTGGCGGACCCGGAAGCCTTCATGCGGGTTGCGCACGACACTGCGCACGCCATGCGGGAAGACGCCGGACGCAAGGGACTGACCGGGCAGGGCACCATCGCCATGATGGACACCACCAATGTCTACGGGTCGCTGCCCACCCGGAACTTCCGCGAGGTCCAGTTCGAAGGCGCCGACAAGATAAACCTGGGCGCGATGCAGACCCCCAAAGAGAACGGCCACACCAACCTCATCACCAACAGCGCCTGTTTCGGCTGCACCATCGGTTGCGGGCGGGTCTGCCACATCGACCCGGAACATTTCAGCGTCAAGGACAAGCCGCAATATCACGGCGCGTCCGGGGGACTCGAATACGAGACGGCCTATGCCCTGGGGTCCGCCGCGGGGGTTGCCGACATCGATGCCGCCACCTATTGCGGTTTCCTGTGCAACGAATACGGCATGGACCCCATTTCCCTGGGCGGTTCCATCTCCGCAGCCATGGAACTGTTCGATATCGGCGCGATCGATGAATCGGTGACCGGCGGCATCAAGCTGGAATTCGGTTCCGCCGAGGCCTTCTGCGCAATGACGGAAGCCGTCGCCAGGGGAGAAGGATTTGGGCGGGATGTGGGCATGGGCTCGAAGCTGCTGTGCGAGAAGTACGGCCACCCCGAACTTTCCATGGCGGTCAAGGGCCAGGAATTCGCCGCCTATGACGGACGCGGCATGCAGGGCATGGGCCTGGGATATGCCACCAGCAACCGGGGCGCCTGCCACCTGCGGGCCAGCCCGTTCGAGGATGATTTCACTACCCTGGAAATAGGCGGCAAGGCTCAAGTGGTCAAGGAATCACAGGACATGATCGCTGCGGTCGATTCCAGCGGGTTATGCCTGTTCTCCGGTTTCGCCGGTTTTTCCCATGAACTCGTTGCCGAGCACATCAACGCCGCCTGTGCGGGGAACTGGGATCTCAAGCGCTTGCAGGAGATAGGGGAACGTATCTGGAACCTGGAACGGCAGTTCAACCTGGCCGCCGGCCTGACCGGCAAGGACGATACCCTGCCGCCAAGGATCCTGACGGAACCGGCGCCGAGCGGCGTCGGCAAGGGACAGGTATGCCGCCTGGGCGAGATGCTGCCGAAATATTATGAACTGCGCGGCTGGAGCGAGGCCGGCGTGCCCGCTCCGGAAACCCTGGAACGACTCGGGATCAGTTGACCGGCGCTTCCACCGCGCAATGTCGGCAACGGTCGTCGTTGGTACACTTTTCCTTGGCGTGCCTGACTATCAGCGCGTGGTACTCATTATATAACCTGTGATCCGGAGCAAGACAGGCTTCGAACATCTGCCGCAGGGTTTCATAGTCCTCCTGGCCCCCAGCCATCCCAAGCTTTTTCAACAGGCGGCGGGTGTAGCTGTCTATGACAAACACGGGCCGATCAAAAGCGTAAAGCAAAATATCATCTGCCGTTTCAGGACCAACGCCGTTTATCGATAAAAGGGACTGTCTCAACCTATCGGTATCCCATTCAGACAGGGCATCCAGACCGCCCCGCGATTGCAGCCAGCCGCACAGGTTCTTCAGGCGCATGGCCTTCACGTTGAAAAAGCCGGAAGACCTGATCAGTCCGGCAAGATCATCCTGGGGCAACGCGGCAATACGAGCCAGATCAAGATTCCCTGTCGCTTTCAAGCTGGTGATTGCTCTTTCGACATTCTTCCAACTGGTGTTCTGGGTCAGCACGGCGCCCACGATCACCTCGAATGGGGATTCTGCCGGCCACCAGTGTTGTGGGCCGTAAGCGTTATACAGGCGCTCGTACAGCGCAATCAATTTGTCGCAGTGGTTCATTTATTATATTTTAATCAGCGGAAACTGCCGGGGACAGATTTATAAATCTGTCCCCAATAATCCGGACATCCTGTATATCCTGTCCATCCATGTTAAACACATCTTACACAGGCCGCTTTGCCCCTACTCCCAGCGGCCCGCTCCATTTCGGTTCCATCGTTGCGGCGCTGGCAAGCTACCTTGACGCCCGCCATCACGGCGGCAGGTGGTTGCTGAGGATTGAGGATATCGATACGCCGCGGGTGCGCAGGGGAGCCGACAGGAAGATCATCGATACCCTGGAAATCCTGGGGCTGGAATGGGACGGCGACATTGTTTACCAGAGCGAGCGCATCGATCACTACCAACGGGCGCTGGCGCTGTTGCGGGATAAAGACCTGTTGTACCGCTGTTATTGCCCCAGGCGACTTACCAAAGGCAAACCCTACCCGGGCACCTGCAGGGCGCGTGAAGAAATACCCGGGAAACCTTATGCCTTACGGGTAAAAACATCGCAACAGCCCGTCAGCTTCGCCGATGCAATCCAAGGCCGCCTGGCAGGACGGTTGATCGAATTGACCGGTGATTTCATCCTGCGCCGCTCGGACGGCCTCATCGCCTACAACCTGGCAGTGGTTGTTGACGATGCCGCCCAGGGGGTCACCCACATAGTGCGCGGCGCCGACCTGCTCGACACCACCTTCAACCAGGTGTACCTGCAATCCGTTCTCAACCTGCCGGCGCCGGGGTATGCCCACCACCCGCTTGTCCTGGATGAGCGCGGAAAGAAGGTCAGCAAACAGGACGGGGCGACGGACGTGCTGGCGGGCGCCTCCCCTGAAACGGTGCTGCTTCAATCATTGGGTTTTTTGGGGCAGAACCCTGACCAGGAACTGAAAGGAGCCGGCAAGCGGGACATCCTGGCCTGGGCCATCGACCACTGGACAATCGAAGGTGTCCGCAGTTCAATATGAGTGTATAGTAGTGCGGTTAACCAGATACCAATGATCATATATGCACGCGCAAGCCGAACAACAGCATAAACTCGTCCCGGTAAGTTCCCACTGGGGCAATTACCTGGCGGAAGTCGCGCAGGACGAACTGGTTGCGATCCACCCCTACGCGTCCGACCCGGACCCCACGCCAATCGCCCAGTCACTGCTGAATGCAAAGGACGGGAACGTGCGCATCCCGCAACCCATGATCCGGCACGGCTACCTGCAAAAACGCCATGACAGTGACGGCGCGCGGCGCGGGATCGAACCTTTTGTCCCGGTGTCGTGGGACACCGCGCTGGACATGGCGGCGAACGCCCTGGACCGGGTCAGGCAGGAGTTCGGCAATGAGGCGATATACGGCGGTTCCTATGGCTGGGCCAGCGCCGGCCGCTTCCACCACGCCAACGGCCAGTTGCACCGTTTCCTGAACACGGCAGGCGGTTACACCCGTTCCATCAATTCCTACTCGACTTCCGCCGCAGAAGTGATTATGCCTCACGTCCTGGGTATGAGTTTTCATGAATTGATGTTTCAGGCGCCCACCGTTGAGGACATGGTAAAACACACCAGGCTGGTCGTTTGTTTCGGCGGCATTGCCATGAAGAACACCCAGATCATGGCAGGCGGCCTGGGCGCGCACACCGCCGGGGAGCAACTGCAGGATCTGAAACAGGCCGGGGTAAGGTTTGTGAACGTCAGCCCGGTGAAAGATGACATGGCGCATTATCTTGATGCCGAATGGTGGCCGTGCCGGCCCAACAGTGACGTTGCCGTCATGCTGGGGATCGCCCATACACTGGTAACTGACAATCTTCATGACAGGCAGTTTCTCGACTCGTACTGCACGGGGTTCGACCGTTTTCTGCCCTACCTGACGGGCGAGGAGGACGGGATTGCCAAGGACGCCCGCTGGGCGGCGCAACTGGCCGGGATACCTGCCGAAAGAATCGAAGCAATCGCAAGGCAGATGGCAGCCGAACGCAGCCTGATCGGCATAAGCTGGTCGTTGCAGCGCAGCGAATTCGGTGAACAGTCCTACTGGATGGCGACCCTGTTGAGCGCCCTGCTCGGTTACGTGGGCCTGCCCGGCGGCGGTGTCGCCTATGGCTACGGCTCCGTACACAATATCGGATTTGCCGGACGGCGCCTGCCCAATTACAAGACGGCCGCATTGCCCCAGGGCAGGAATGCCGTTGACACATTTATCCCGGTGGCCAGGATAGCCGACATGCTGTTACATCCGGGTGAACCGTTTGATTATAACGGGCAGTCCCTGAACTATCCCGACATTCGCCTCATTTACTGGGCCGGCGGCAACCCGTTCCATCACCACCAGGATTTGAACCGCCTGCGCCGGGCCTGGGCAAAACCGGAAACCATCATCGTCAACGAACCGTTCTGGACGGCGACAGCCAGGTATGCCGATATTGTTTTTCCGTCGACGACGCCTTTGGAACGCAATGACGTCAGCATCAGCCCCTACGATTGTCATCTTACTCCCATGCCCTGCGCGGTCCCGCGTTTCGGCCAGTCAAGGGACGACTACGATATCTTTACCGGCCTGGCACAGCGGCTCGGCGTGGAACCGGAGTTTACAGACGGCAAAAATGAGATGGAATGGTTAAGGCACTTATATAACGCGACCCGGGACGCGGCAAACGGCCTCAATGTATCCCTGCCGGAATTTGATGATTTCTGGGCCGGCCGGCAGATTTCGGTCCATGACCAGACGCCGGACAGCGTGTTCACGCTTGAGAAATTCCGTTCCGACCCGCAGGCGAACCCACTGGATACGCCTTCGGGGAGGGTCGAGTTGTATTCGGAGAAAATTGCAGGATTTAACTACGACGACTGCGCGGGTCATCCGAAATGGTACGACAAGCAGGAATGGCTGGGAAGCGAGCGGGCAGCGGACTACCCGTTGCATTTGATCTCCAATCAACCGAAGACCCGCTTGCACAGTCAGTATGATCACGGCATTACCAGCCGTAACGCCAAGATCAAGGGACGTGCGCCGGCCAGGATGAACCCGCTTGATGCGGCGGAACGGAATATCAGGGATGGTGACATCATTCGCTTGTTCAACGACCGCGGCGCGTGCCTGGCCGGAGTCATCCTCACAGAAAACCTGCGGCCCGGCGTGGTCGAACTGGAAACCGGCGCCTGGTATGACCCGCAGGACCCCACTGACCCCATGTCCCTTGAAGTACACGGCAACCCTAATGCCCTGACACGCGACGCCGGCACATCGAAACTGGCCCAAGGGCCCAGTGCCCACAGTTGCCTCGTTCAAGTGGAGAAATTTACCGGGGAACTGCCGGCGATCCGGGTGTTTTCACAACCTGCTATTATCAGCCATTCTTGAGAATGAAGGCACGACCACCATTTTCGTCATGCCGGGCTTGACCCGGCATCCAGTGGAATACTGTGTCGCCTTTTGGGCGACCCATTATTTGACTGGATTCCGGCTTTCGCCGGAATGACGAAGGAGTTTATTCATGAATGATCAAATCATTATCGCCGGCATGGCCCGCACCCCCCAGGGCGGGTTGCAGGGCGACCTGTCGAGTGTGCCGGCTCCGCAGTTGGGCGCTACGGCCATCAAGGCCGCATTGGCCAGAGCCGGTATCGATCCGGCCGAGGTGGACGAGACCATCATGGGTTGTGTCCTGCCGGCAGGCCTGCGCCAGGCGCCGGCGCGCCAGGCTTCCATCGGCGCCGGCATACCGGTGAACACCGGGTGCACCACCGTCAACAAGATGTGCGGTTCGGCCATGAAAGCGGTGATGCTGGGCTTTGACGCCCTCCGGGCCGGTTCGGCTGATTGTATCGTCGCGGGCGGGATGGAGAGCATGAGCAATGCGCCGTACCTGGTGCTGAAAGCCCGCAGCGGCCTGCGCCTGGGTCACGGGGAAATGGTGGATCACATGTTCTTTGACGGCCTGGAGGATGCTTACGACCAGGGTAAGCTGATGGGGTCGTACGCGGAGGACTGCGCCGGCAAATACGGTTTTACCCGGGAGATGCAGGATGCCTATGCCATCGAGTCGCTGACCCGCGCCCAGAACGCCATCAGGGACGGGAAATTCGACGAGGAAATAGAACCGGTCGTGGTCAAAACCCGGAAAGGGGAAGTGACCGTGGGCACCGACGAGCAACCGGGAAAGGCAAAAATCGACAAAATCCCGACCCTGAAGCCTGCGTTCGCCAAAGACGGCACCGTGACGCCGGCCAATTCCAGTTCCATATCCGACGGCGCCGCGGCAGTGGTTTTACTCAGGGAGAGTGACGCAGTATCCCGCGCGGTAACGCCGTTGGCCGCCCTGCACGCTCATGCTACACATGCCCAGGAACCCGGCTGGTTCACCACCGCGCCGGTGGGCGCAATAAGAAAAGTGCTGGAAAAAACCGGCTGGACCGTAGCCGACGTGGACCTGTTTGAAGTGAACGAAGCCTTTGCCGTGGTGGCCATGGCGGCGATGCACGACCTGCAGATTCCCCATGACAAGCTGAACGTGAACGGCGGCGCCTGCGCCCTGGGTCATCCCGTTGGCGCATCCGGCGCGCGCATCATGGTGACCCTGATTGCCGCGCTGAAAGACCGCGGCCTTAAACGCGGCGTAGCCGCCCTGTGCATAGGCGGCGGCGAAGCCACGGCAGTGGCCCTGGAATTGATTTCATAGTCATCAGCGGATTAATCCTTTATCCGCGGACGGAAATGCTGCACAAGCAATCCGGCAACGATCAGCACTAATACCATTATCGTCGTCACGGCAATTGCCTCGCCGAGGATCCGGCTGATGAAGATCAGTGACAGGAACGGTGAGAGGAAAATAAGTGTGCTGACTTTTGCCGCAGTTTTCGATAAGCGCAATGCGGCGAGCCACAAAATATAGGTAACGCCCATTTCAAACAGCCCCACGTAAACGCCGGCCAGGATGCCGGCCGTGCCGATGGAAGAGAGATCCGACCAGAGCCAGCAGGCAGCCGCAACGAAGGGGATACTGAACAGGAAGCTGATGAACAGGCCGGTGACGGGTTCGACATGGTCTTTCGTTTTCAGCAGCCAGTAGAACGCCCAGATGATCGTGCTGCCGAGCGCCAGAAAAATCCCCTGCGTGCTTAACTCCCCCTCCGGGAACCGGCCGCCGCTGAAACAGATAACGAGCACCCCGGAATAACAGATAACCGTGGCCATGCAATCAAAGCGGGTGATCCGGTGTTTCAGGATGGGCACCGACAGCAGCATCAGCGTTATCGCCCAGGTGTAATTCAATGCCTGGGCCACCTGCGCCGGCAGCAGGTCATAGGCCCTGAACAGGACCAGGTAATAACAGAACGGGTTCAATATACCCAGGCAGGCCAGCCGCAGGTAATCCCGTTTCCCCAGGCTTGCCGGAATTTTTAGCCTGCCCGTTAGCACCACCACCAGCAACAGGCACAGGGTCGCGGTTACGCTTGCTACCAGCAACAACTGGAACACGTCAAGATAACGCAGGGAAATCTTGAACGCGGTCGCAACCGTCGACCACAACAACACGGCGCTCAGCGCAAACAGGTATGCCTTATGCTGGTTGGTCAAGGTCAGCGCGGGGACACTCAGATATCGCCGTCATAATGTATGAATTCCACGTTGATACAGTGTACCAGCAGTTTCCATCGGCAGACACACCGGGATTCGTGTTTCTGTAGTAAACTATGGGCACACACATTGAGGAGATTCCTGTATGGCTTCAACGGCACAAACCCTGGTTGAAGAACCGATCCTGTTGACCGGGGTAAGCTCGGGTATTGCAACCCTGACATTGAACAGGCCGCGCCAGTACAATGCCTTGTCCGAAGAAATGTTGATCACATTGCAGGATGCTTTGGAAAACGTAGCCGGGGATGAAACAGTACGGGTAGTGGTCATCGCGGCAAACGGCAAGGCATTTTGCGCAGGCCACGACCTCAAGGAAATGCGTTCCAGCGAAGACCGTGCGTTTCACCAGGCGCTGTTCGACCGTTGCGGTACGATGATGCAGACCATCCAGAACCTGCCGCAACCGGTTATTGCCAAAGTGAATGGAATTGCTACGGCGGCTGGTTGCCAATTGGTGGCCCAGTGTGACCTGGCGGTCGCTGCCGATACGGCGCGCTTTGCCGTGTCCGGCATCAACGTGGGTTTGTTCTGTTCCACGCCGGCAGTGCCCCTGAGCCGCAACATGCACCGCAAGC
>VYCZ01000449.1:0-5889 GCA_009843675.1 Gammaproteobacteria bacterium
CCCTGGGTACGCCGATTTTCAATTCCCTGATGTCATTGTTCAATGCGTCCAGGTAGTTATCCACCCGGACGTCCGCGCTGGTCGCGTCCTTCGGGTCAAATCCCGACATGGCCCCCAGCAACATGGCCGCATCCTGCGCGGTTTGCGCAATGGGACCGCCCTGGTCCAGGCTGGAGGCGTATGCAATCATGCCGTAACGGGACACCCGTCCATAGGTGGGTTTCAATCCGGTCACGCCGCATAATGCGGCAGGTTGCCTGATTGACCCCCCGGTATCCGTAGCGGTGGCCGCCGGCACGATCCTGGCGCTGACTGCGCAGGCCGAGCCGCCTGAAGAACCTCCCGGCACCCGCTCCGTATCCCATGGATTGCTCACGGGCCCGTAAAAACTGTTTTCGCTGGATGAACCCATGGCAAACTCGTCCATGTTGGTTTTACCGATCATTACGGTCCCCGCCGCATCAAGCTTTGCCATGGCGGTCGCCTGGTAAGGGGCGATGAAGCTGTCCAGCATTTTCGATGCGCAACTTGTTTTGAAGCCCGCCGTACAAAAGATGTCCTTGTGCGCAACGGGTATTCCCGTCAACGGTCCGGCTTTGCCGGCGGCAATCACCGAATCCGCCGCCTTTGCCTGCTCTAGCGCATGCTCGGGAAACAGGGAAATGAAGCAGTTCAGGTCGCCGTTATACCGTTCGGCGCGTTCCAGGCAGGATTTGACAATCTCCGAACTGCTGATCGCCCGTTCGCGCAGCAGGCGGGACAATTCCGCGAGCGTATATTCGGACATAATATGTACGAACGCTACTCTACGAACCTGGGCACAATATAAAAACCGTCCCTTGTCAGTGGCGCTGCTTGCTGAAAATCCTCCCGGCGGTTTTCCTCGTTCACGCTATCGGGCCGGAGTTGCGCCGCTATCTCCAACGGATGTGCCAGCGGCTCCACGGCAGACGTGTCGACAGCCTGCATCTGCTCGACCAGGGCGAGGATATCAGCCATGTCCTTTGCATAGCCTGCCATGGCTTCATCTTCTATGGCCAACCTCGCAAGCCAGGCAATTTCCCGCACCTGTGTTTTTTCAATCGACATCTGGATTCCGGTTCTGTAAGGTTAATTGCAATCTATCATATTTACCGGCTTGCCCAAAATACGCGCCACTGTTAAAGTTACATTTTTCAGTTCGAGTCGGAAGGAATGTTAAACAGGCTAAGGGGATTCTTCTCCAGTGATTTGTCAATAGACCTGGGTACCGCCAATACCCTGATCTATGTTCGCGGTAAAGGTATCGTATTGAACGAACCTTCGGTGGTTGCCGTCGGCAAGACAGAGCATGGCGCAGTCAACATGAAGGCAATACGCGCAGTCGGCAGTGCGGCCAAAACCATGCTGGGCCGGACGCCCGAACATATCAAGGCAATAAGGCCGTTGAAGGACGGAGTGATTGCGGATTTTACGCTCACCGAAAAAATGCTCCAGTATTTTATTCACTCGGTACATGGCGACACGTTTTTCAAACCCAGCCCCAAAGTGTTGATCTGTGTCCCGTGCGGCTCCACACAGGTGGAAAAAAGAGCGATTCGCGAATCCGCGCTGGGAGCAGGAGCAAGAAGGGTATTCCTGATAGAAGAGCCCATGGCGGCGGCCATGGGCGCGGGCATGCCGGTAGGCGATGCAAGCGGTTCCATGATACTGGACATCGGAGGCGGCACGACTGAAGTAGCCGTGATTTCACTGAACGGTATCGTATATTCGGCATCGGTAAGAATCGGGGGCGACAAGCTCGACGACGCCATCATAAATTATATCAGGCGCAATTACGGCATCCTGATCGGCGAGGCTACCGCCGAAACCATCAAAATGAAGATCGGCTGCGCCTTTCCGCCGGATGAAGTAAGGGAGATGGAGATCAGGGGACGCAACCTGGCTGAGGGAATACCCCGCAGTTTTACCGTAAGCAGCAATGAAATACTCGAAGCACTGCAGGAACCGTTGTCCGGCATCGTGGAAGCGGTCAAGGATGCGCTGGAAAAAACACCGCCGGAACTGGGTTCCGATGTAGTCGAACGCGGTATCGTGTTGACCGGCGGCGGCGCCCTGCTGCAGGACCTGGACCAGTTATTGATGAAGGAAATAGGGCTGTCCGTTATCGTTGCCGAAGACCCGCTGACCTGTGTCGTGCGCGGCGGCGGCCGTTTTCTTGAGCTGCTTGATCAATTCGGAGAGGAAATCCTGGTTTTTGAATAAGGAACCTCTGATGAAGCTTCCGTAACCATTAAACGGGTAGAAAGAGTCAATTAACCCTTTATTTATCAGAAGCATTTCCCCGCACGTCAAGATAGTCATCTTCGTGCTGGCCTCAATCGCGCTGATGGTGGCCGACCACAAGAACTCCCACCTTGAAATTTTGCGCAGTTCCATTTCGACGCTTGTTTACCCGCTCCAGTATACGGCGGGGCTGGCCGCCGATCTTCCCCGTAAGGTTTCGGCGATGATGGTATCGAGACAGACATTGATGAACGAAAACGAAAGGCTTCGCGATGAACAACTGCACATGTATTCCAAGCTGCAAAGGATCGCGGCGCTGGAGGATGAAAACCGGCGCCTGAGAGACTTGCTGGAATCATCGGTTGAATTTTATGAGCGGGTGCTGGTGGCGGAACTCGTAGGGGTCGAACTGGAACCTTTCCGTCAACAGATTGTCATCAACAAGGGACTGACACACGGGGTATTCAACGGCCAGCCCGTGGTCGATTCAGGCGGCATCATGGGTCAGATTATCCATGTCTCCCCTTTTTCAAGCACCGTGTTGCTGATCACCGACCCCACCCATTCAATACCCGTACTGGTGAATCGCAACGGTCTGCGCTCCGTCGCGGTCGGCCTGGGGCAGGATAATGTCGTTTCACTGGAACATATCCCGGTCAACGCCGATATCAAGGAAGGAGACCTGGTCGTCTCATCCGGTCTTGGCAGGAAATTCCCCAGGGGTTACCCGGTCGGCACCGTATCGAGCATTACGCGTGTTCCGGGCGAATTTTTTTCCAACGTACTGATCTCTCCCAGCGCAAAATTCGGCGTCACCCGGGAAGCATTGCTGCTGTGGCCGGACCGGCCGGGCGGCGCAACTTCTGACGTGGCAATGAGACGTTGACATTGCTCGTTAAACACAACGGCGGGTGGGTGATCCTGTTAAGCTTTATAATCGCCCTGCTGCTGACAACCATACCGCTCCCCGGACTGCTGGCTGACTGGCGCCCCGCCTGGGTAGCCATGATGCTGATCTACTGGTGCATCATCTTGCCTGAGCGGGTCGGCGTCGGCATTGCCTGGCTGCTGGGGCTGATATTGGATGTGCATACCGGGGCGCTCCTGGGCCAGAATGCCCTGGGGCTGGCTGTGGTTGCATACCTCACGTTACGGTTGCACAAGCAAATCAGGGTATTCCCGCCTTTACAGCAGTCGGTTCTCATTTGTGCTTACCTGTTGGTTTTACAATTCTTTACCTTGTGGATTCGCGGCATTATCGGTGTTCCTCCGCAGCACTGGTCATTCTGGGCGCCTGTGGTAAGCAGCATGTTACTGTGGCCGGTGTTTTTCTATATCATGCGGGGCATACGGCGCAAATATAATGTTTTTTAATGGCGACACTGGGCACGAATATTGACCTGGAGCGGAATTCCAACCTGGTCCATAGCAGGATCTACCTGACGGCAGCGCTGATCCTGGCAGTCACCTTCCTGATCCTGTTGCAGGTTGTCTACCTGCAAGTCATGAGACATGATCATTTCACAACCCTGTCAAAGAGTAATCACATAAAAATTCTGCCGGTTGTGCCTTCCCGGGGACTGATCTTCAGTAGTGACGGCATCCTGCTGGCAGATAATCGTCCTTCGTTCACGCTGGAACTGGTGCCAGAGCGAGTCGCGGATGTGGAGGCCGTTATAGATCAACTAAACCGGCTTATCACCATTGCCCCGGACGATATAGAGCGTTTCAGGGAATTAAGGAAACGAAGCCGCCGGTTTGAAGGTATCCCGCTCAGGTTCAACCTGAGCGACGAGGAGGTCGCCCTGGTTTCGGTAAACCGGCACCTGCTCGCCGGAATTGACGTTGTCGCGAGTTTAAGCCGGTATTACCCCCTGGCCGGGAGCCTGTCGCACACGGTAGGCTACGTAGGAATGATTGATGAAGACGAATTCGAGAAGCTCAACAAATCAAATTACCGCGGCACAACCTATATCGGTAAATCAGGAATCGAAAAAGCATACGAAGGCCTGTTGCACGGCCACGTGGGGTACCAGCAGGTAGAGGTAAATGCCCAGGGAAGAAAAATACGCGAAATATACAGGGAACCTCCGGAGCCGAGCAAAGACCTGTACCTGACTATCGATGCGTCCCTGCAGATTCTCGCCGTCCAGGCCCTGAACGACAGACGAGGGGCGATAGTTGCAATGGATACCCGCACCGGCGCAGTGCTGGTTTCAGCCAGTTCTCCCGGCTACGACCCAAACCTCTTCATCGACGGTATCGACAGAAAGATCTATGCCGAACTGCTGCAGTCCAGGGATACACCGTTATTGAACCGTACCTTACAAGGCAAATATCCTCCCGGTTCGACGATCAAACCCATGCTGGCGCTGGGGAGCCTGAACCTGCAAGTGCGCGAACCCGGCGCAGAGACCTGGTGTCCCGGCTGGTATTCAATCAAAGGCAGTGCCCGCCGCTACCGGGACTGGAAAAAAGAGGGACACGGCCACGTGGACATGGTCAATGCCATTGCCCAGTCGTGTGATGTGTACTTTTACATCCTGGCCCAGGACATGGGTATCGACGAGATCCACCGGACACTGACCAGTTTCGGCTTCGGTGCGCCGACAGGTATCGATATCGGCGGCGAAGCATCGGGGCTGATCCCGTCAGCCCAATGGAAACGCGAGGCCCTGGGACAACCCTGGTACCCGGGGGAAACCCTGATTGCCGGGATAGGCCAGGGCTCTACCCTGGTCACGCCCATACAACTGGTTACGGCCACGGCAGTCATCGCCAACCGCGGCAGGCTGGTTCGCCCCTTCCTGCTGTCGGAAGTAAGGGATTCGGCAACGGGACAACCGGTGATCAAAGCGCCTGCCCAGGCGGACAAAACGATCATGTCCGCCGGTGTTGAGGACTGGGACCTGATAATTCATTCCATGGAAGAAGTTTTACATGGAGAAAGAGGCACGGCGCGTGGTTCCGGCGCAGGCTCCGAATATCACATGGCAGGAAAAACCGGCACTGCCCAGGTCATCACCATCGGGCAGGATGAAGAATACAATGAAGAGGAGATTCCCGAGGAACTCCGCGATCATGCCTTGTTTATCGCGTTTGCCCCGGTCGAAGCGCCCGAAATAGCCATGGCCGTGATAGTCGAGAACGGCGGCGGCGGTTCCAGGACCGCAGCTCCTATAGCCAGGGAATTGCTGGACCATTACTTTCACAGGAAAAAAAGGGCAGGATGAAACAGGAAAGCCTGGCACAGAAAATTCATGTTGACCCGCCCCTGTTGCTGGGGATACTGGCATTGGGCCTGATCGGATACGTGGTACTGTACAGCGCTGGCGACCAGAATATGGATTTGATGATTCGCCGTTCGATCCACCTGACGACGGCCCTGGTGGTAATGTTCGCCATTGCCCAGATCCCGCCGGCTCGCCTGTCCGGCGCTTCGCTCTGGTTTTATCTCATCAGTCTCGGCCTGCTGGTCATGGTGCTGTTTTTCGGCGAAATGGGCAAAGGCGCCCAGCGCTGGCTGGGCCTGGGGCCGTTTCGATTTCAACCGTCGGAACTGATGAAACTGGCCTTGCCCATGGTGATTGCCCTGCACCTCAGCAAGGATACGCCCCCTCCCTC
>VYCZ01000449.1:5899-8388 GCA_009843675.1 Gammaproteobacteria bacterium
ATAAGCTGGAAACTCCTGGCGGGGTTTGCAGTGGCTGCCCTCTCCTCCGCGCCGGTGATATGGAACCTGATGCATGACTACCAGAGAAAACGGGTGTTGACGTTCCTGGATCCGGAACAGGACCCGCTCGGTTCCGGGTACCACATCATACAATCCAAGATCGCAATCGGCTCCGGCGGGCTGTATGGAAAAGGCTGGCTGAATGGAACGCAATCACACCTGGAATTCCTGCCTGAAAGATCCACCGATTTTATTTTTGCGGTATTTTGCGAGGAGTTCGGGTTGATTGGGGTGTTCGTACTGGTCAGCCTGTACCTGTTCATCATTGCCAGGGGGCTGTATATCTCCCTGCAGTCCCAGCACTTGTACGGAAAGTTGCTCGGTGTAGGTGTGGTTGCAGGTTTTTTTGTTTATATTGCCGTCAACATGGGTATGGTATCGGGACAATTACCCGTAGTAGGAATTCCCTTGCCGCTTATCAGCCATGGCGGCACATCCATGATGACTATCATGGCAGGTTTCGGTATCCTCATGGCGGTTCACACCCACAGAAGAATACTGTCGAATTAATATGAAATACTTGGCGTTTATTATCGGGCTGGTTTTTTTAACTCCCGGCCATGCCGGGGCCGACCTGCTGCAACGCACGGAAGTCGCCTCATTCATCAGTGAAATGGTTTCAGAGTATGGATACGACGCCGAAGAATTGAATGATGTCCTCGGGAGGGTGGAACTGTCGGAAAAAGTCATCGCCGCCATTACCAGGCCTGCTGAAGCGTTTCCCTGGCACCGTTACAGGTCGATATTCATCAAACCCGGGCGTATACGGGGAGGAGCGGAATTCTGGCGCAGGAACCAGGCACAACTTGAACGCGCCGCGGAAAAATACGGCGTTCCGGTGGAAATTCTGGTTGCCGTCATCGGAGTCGAGACAAAATACGGGCGTATTACGGGCGGCTTCAAGGTCATCAATTCACTTTCGACCCTGGCATTTGATTATCCGAAGCGGAGCAGGTTCTTTACCTCGGAACTCAAGCATTTTTTACTGCTTGCACGGGAACAATCCCTGGACCCGCATACCTTGGCGGGTTCCTATGCCGGGGCCATGGGCATCCCGCAATTCATGCCGAGCAGTTACCGGGCTTATGCCGTTGATTTCGACGACGACGGCCTGACGGATATCTGGGACAACCCGGCGGACGCGATCGGCAGTGTCGGGAATTATCTTGAGGAACATGGATGGAGGAAAGACGCGGGAATAACCAGCCCTGCAACCGTACCCGACAGTGATATTTCCGCATTGCTGACCGACGGACTTGAACCGAAACTGACCATGGCGGACATGGCGGAAGGCGGCGTTGCCGCCGGAGAAGAAGTCGATGCTGCAGAAAATGTAAAGCTGCTTCAGCTTGAAAATAAGGACGGATACGAGTACTGGCTGGCGTTGCATAATTTCTACGTGATAACGAGATATAACCACAGCGCGCTTTATGCAATGGCGGTTTACCAGTTAGCAGAGGCAATCAGGGCGCAGTACCAGACCGGAACATGATCTCAGCGTTCACGAGCTCAGGAAGCTCCGGGGTCAGAGTAAGAAATTCGAAGAATTTTTACTCTGACCCCATCTATCCCGTAGCGTTGCTTATACTATGCATGACTATCTCAGCCTGTTCCACTGCGCCGGAAAAAAAACACGCTGCCCCGAAACGGTCCCCTCCGGAACTGGCAAAAATCCCTGATGCCGTCCCCAAGGCTGAACCGAAAAGCGAACTAGGCAACATGAAAACCTACGAAGTGTTTGGTAAAAGGTATTTCGTGCTGGACAGCAGTGACGGATTTACCCAGAAAGGCATCGCGTCATGGTATGGACCGGATTTTCATGGCAAGAAGACCTCGAGCGGCGAGATTTACGACATGTATGCCATGACCGCGGCCCACAAGACATTGCCTTTGCCCACTTACCTGGAAGTGAAAAACCTGGAAAACGGCAGAAAAATCATTGTCCGGGTCAACGATCGGGGGCCGTTCCACGACAACCGGGTCGTTGATCTATCCTATACGGCCGCCATCAAGCTGGATGTGATTGCGAAAGGAACGGCGCTGGTGGAAATTCGTGCAATCAATCCCGGATCTCACAGAGGGGGCGGCGCTCCCGTTGAGACCCGGTCGCGGCCGCAGGAAAAACGCACGCCGCTGGACTTCTATATCCAGGTGGGCGCGTTCTCCGATTACAACAACGCCACAAGAATGAAAAACAGACTGCTGGCGCTGGAAGCCCCGGTCAGGATAGAGGAAACCATGTTAAACGACGCGCCCGCGTTTCGGGTTAAAATCGGTCCGTTGAATAACATCGATGTCGCGGACGGCATTGTCGATCGTCTGGAACTGTTTGACATCCACGATCACCGCATCCTGCTGGAATGAATGAATAACCGGGGTCAGAGTAAGAATTTCGTCAGAAATTTTACTCTGACCCTGAATGATCCCCA
>VYCZ01000020.1 GCA_009843675.1 Gammaproteobacteria bacterium
GAAAAAAGTCCAGCGCCAGATAGACGAAATGATCAAGGAGGGCAAGGAACGTCGGAAGGAATACGAAGAGAGACAGAAAGAACAGCAGAAGGAATACGAAGAGAGGCAGAAAGAACAGCAGAAGGAATACGAAGAGAGGCAGAAAGAATACGAGCAAAGGCACAAAGAATACGACCGGAAATTCGGTGACCTGAGCAATCGCTGGGGCAGGTTTGTCTAAAGCCTGGTGGAAGGAGACCTCGTGGCAATGTTACGGGAAAAAAACATCGAGGTAGAGACAATTGCAGAGCGCGTAAGAGGGAAACGTAACGGCGAGCATTTTGAGTTTGACATCGTGGCGGTGAACGGGGAAGAAGTGGTCGTTGTGGAGGTAAAGAGCACGTTGCGCGCTGAGGACATCAAGCATTTTCTGGACAGGCTGGAGAATTTCACGAGATGGTCGCCGCTGTACAAAGGGAAAAAAGTATACGGCGCGGTGGCGTATTTGCAGGTCGTGCAGTCAGCGGAAATCTACGCGGAACGCCAAGGGTTGTTCGTCATCCGCGCTACCGGTGACAGTGCCAGCATTATCAACCGGGATGGCTTTTTGCCCAAGACGTTCCACTGACGCGCTTCCGTCCGTCTGCCCGGTCCGATAGACAGTGGTTTGAAAGGATAGCGGCGGCTCTTACAACGCTTGCCGGATGATATCGCAGATCCTGCCTTGCGCTTCCTCCTCAAGGTACGGATGCATGGGCAGGCTCAACACCTGCGCGCACAGGCGCTCGGAAACGGCCAGGTCAGGCGCATGGGGATAGTCTTTGTAGGCGGTCTGCCGGTGCAGGGGCGCGGGGTAATAGACCGCGCTGGGGATGCCCTGGCGTTTCAGTTCCTGCGCTATCGCGTCGCGTTCACCTGATTGTATCGTGTATTGCGCCCAGACGGAGGTAGAACCAGCCCGCAGCGCCGGGGTGACGACCAGTTCCTCCAGCAGTTCGCCGTATCCTTGCGCAACCCGGTTGCGCAGGGCGATCTCTTCCTCGAATATCGGGAGTTTTTCCAGCAGTATCGCCGCCTGGATGGTGTCCAGCCTGCCGTTGAGGCCGATGTGCACATTGTCGTACTTGTGCGCGCCCTTGCCGTGCACCCGCAGGCTTCTCAGCCTGTCCGCAAGTTCATCATCATCCGTGAACAGGGCGCCGCCGTCACCGTAACAACCCAGGGGCTTGGCCGGGAAGAAACTGGTGGCGGTCACTTCTGCCAGGGTCCCGACCCGGTTGCCGTCCAGGCGCGCGCCGAAGCTCTGGGCGGCATCGGCGATGACGAACAACCCGCGCTCCCGGGCATAAGCATTTATTTCCGCGTAGTCGCACGGCTGACCGAACAGGTCCACGGGGATAATGCCCTTCGGCGCGAGTCCGGTCCGGGTTGCCGTCTCCAGCGCGGCATCCAGGCTTGCCAGGTTCAGCAGGAAACTGTCCGGTTCGACGTCCACGAATACCGGTGTTGCCCCCAGCAGCGCGACTGACTCCGCGGTGGCGACAAAAGTAAACGCCGGGACAAAAACAGCGTCGCCGGGGCCTGTTCCCTTGGCCATCAGGGCCATGACCAGCGCATCTGTACCGCTGGCGCAGCTTATGACGTGCCGGGCGCCGCAGAAGCGGGCAAGCTGTTGCTCCAGTTCGTGCACTTCCGGACCCAGGATGTATTGGCCATGATCCAGTACTTTTTGAATTGCCTGTGGTATCTTCCCGCCCAATCGTCGCTGTTGTGCACTGAGATCAACGAAAGCCGTTTTATTCAGCGCCGGATTTGTACTGTTTGCCGACTGGTAAGCTTGATTCGCACGGATATCCTGTTCCGATGCCTGCAACACTTTCAGCACGCGTATCCCCTCGTCAGCATCGGTACGGCAGCTTGCATTTCCCGTAACGCAGTCCAGGAAGTGTTCCAACTCCTGGCGCAACGGCTCAACCGGGGTCACGGCAATTGCCTCGGCTTCAGCCCTGCCGAGTCCGTGCAGGCTGTTTTCGTCGGGATGATTGTGTCTGTAAATTATTAATTTCTGCTCCCATTCCCGGGTGTCGTTAAAAATCGCCATGCCTTCGTCACCCACGACAACCAGTTCCTGCACCTTGTAAGGGTGCAGCCAGGAAACAAACACATGGGCATTCACATCACCCGGGAATGACAGGTAGATCGCGGCCACGTCGGCAAACTGCGAATGCAGGAAAAACCCGCCTATGGCGGAAATCCTGTCCGGCTCGTCATCCACAAGCGACAGGATCATGGAAGCGTCATGGGGAACAAAGCTCCAGAGAATATTATCTTCACTCCTGGCTTTACCCTGGTTCGAGCGATGTGAATAGATATTGCGCAACCGTCCCAGTTCGCCCTGTGCGACCAGTTCCTTCAGCCTGATAAACGCAGGGTGGTACTGCAGGACGTGCCCCACCATCAGCACACGCGCCTGTTGCTTCGACAACCGTTTTAATTTCTCTGCAGTACCGACATCCAGGGCGACGGGCTTCTCCACGAACACGTGTTTTCCCGCCAGTAATGCTTTCTCTGTGATTGCAGAATGAGTTTCTGCCGGTGTGGCTATGGCCACCGCGTCGATATCCGTATCCCCAAGCACGTCCTCGATCGTGTTCGTCCTTGCCTTGTACTGGTCGCTCAATCGCCGTGCCTGATCCGGATTTTCGTCGCAAACGGCAGCCAGGACGCCGAGGTCGGAAAAATTACGCACCAGGTTGCTACCCCAGTGACCACAGCCTATAACGGCTACCTGCGCCCGCGCCTGTTCAGCCAATCTCATTGATATCCATCGCCAACCATACTGAAGAGGTGCGCTAACGCCCTACGCAGTGATAATCAAAGCCTGCTGCGCGCATCAACTCCGGTTCATAGACATTGCGCAGGTCGAGGAACACGTTGCCGCGCATGAGTTCGCTGACCCTGGCCAGGTCCATGCCGCGGTAGGCATTCCATTCCGTCAGCAACACCACCGCGTCCGCGTCGGCCAGGGCCGCGTAGATATCATCGAAATACATCACGGATTCGGGCAGCATGGCCCTGGCCTCGGACATGGCCTGGGGGTCGTGCGCGTGCACCCTGACCCCGTTCTCGATCAGCTTGGGCAGGATGGACAGCGCCGGGGCATCGCGCATATCGCCCGTTTCCGGCTTGAAGGCCAAGCCCAGCACCGCGAGGGTCCTGCCGCTTTCGCTGCCGCCCAGGGCGCCGCGGATCTTGTTGATCATGCGCTCCTTCTGCGCTTCGTTCACCTGCATCACCGCCTCCACGATGCGGCTGGTCACGTTGTTTTCCTGGGCGATACGCACCAGCGCCCGGGTATCCTTGGGGAGGCAGGGACCGCCGTAACCGGGTCCCGGCTGCAGGAACTTACTGCCGATGCGCCCGTCCAGCCCGATCCCCCGGGCAACGGCGAGGACGTCGGCGTTCACGGCTTCGCACAGGGCCGACATCTCGTTGATGAAACTGATCTTGGTGGCCAGGAACGCGTTGGCCGCGTATTTGATCAGCTCGGCGCTTTCAAGATCGGTCACCACCATGGGCGTCTCAATGAGGTTGAGGGGCTGGTACAACTCGCGCAGCGCCTGCTCCGCCCGCTCCGTCTCGACGCCGATGACGACCCGGTCCGGCCGCATGAAGTCCGACAGCGCCGCGCCTTCACGCAGAAACTCGGGGTTGGAAGCGACCTCGAAATCGGCCTCGGGATTTTCCTCCATGACGATGCGCCTGACGTTGCGCGCGGTGCCCACCGGCACCGTGGATTTGTCCACTATCACGGTGTAGCCCCGCAACCAGGGCGCGAGTTCCCGCACTGCCTGGTATACGAATTTCAGGTCGGCATGGCCGTCCCCGGGCCGGGACGGCGTGCCGACCGCGATAAACACCAGGTCGCACTCCCCAATTGCCTCGTCATAACCGTCCCGGAACGCGATCCTGCCCTGTTCCAGGTTTTTGCGTATGAGGTCAGCCAGCCCCGGCTCATAGATGGGTACATCCCCATCATTGAGCTTGCGAATCCGTTCGCTGTTACTGTCGATGCAGGTAACGCTGGCGCCGAATTCAGCAAAGCAGGCGCCGGAAACCAGCCCCACGTAACCGGCGCCGACCATGGCGACGTTCATGGTCTATCACCTGTTACCGTCACAGCCTTATCACCCGGATGCCGGCCGGCGCTGTGTCCCGGCCCAGCCTGCCCCTGACGTCATAGACGATCCCGCTTTGTCCCTTGAGCAGGCTGCGGATCCAGTCCCAGCCCTTGTCCAGGTAAACGGCATGGGGGACGGCGAGGACCACGGCATCAGCCGGCTGCAGCGATTGCAGGTCAACCAGTTCAAGCTGGTATTCATCCCGGACCCTGTCCGGGTCAGCATGCGCGTCATTGACCTGTACCGGCGCGTTATACTGTTTCAGTTCATTAATGATATCTATGACCCGGGTATTGCGGGTATCGCCCACGTCTTCCTTGAACGTCAGTCCCAGCACGGTTACCAGGCTGCTTTCGGGCGAAGACCCGGCCTGCAGCAGCGCTTTCACGACTTGCGCGGCAATAAAGTTGCCCAGGCCGTCATTGATGTTGCGCGCGGTCAGGATCAGGTCGGGGATATAGCCGCTCCTGGCCGCCCGGTAGGCCATGTAATACGGGTCGATGCCGATGCAGTGGCCGCCTACCAGGCCGGGCGAGAAACGCAGGAAATTCCACTTGGTAGCGGCTGCGTCCAGCACGTCATTGGTGTCGATGTCCAGCTTGTCGAATATCAGCGCCAACTGGTTCATCAGCGCGATATTGACATCCCGCTGGATGTTTTCCACGACTTTGGTCGCCTCCGCGACCTTGATGGAGGACGCCTCGTAAACGCCTGCCGTGATCACGCTTTCGTAGACCTGCGTGATGACCTCAAGCGCCGCGCGATCCTGTGCCGACACGATTTTCACGATACTGGTGAATGTATGCTCCCTGTCGCCCGGGTTGATGCGTTCCGGAGAATATCCCAGGTGGAAGTCCCGCCCGCATACCAGGCCCGATTCCCGTTCCAGTATCGGCGCGCAGATCTCTTCGGTAGCGCCCGGATAAACCGTGGATTCATAGACGATGATGTCGCCCTTGCCGAGCACGCGTCCCAGGGTCGCGGAAGCGGCAGTCAATGGTTCCATGTCCGGGTTTTTCGCGTCGTTGATCGGAGTCGGCACGGCCACGATGTGAAAGTCGGCCTGTTCCAGTTGCCTGCTGTCCGTGGTGAAGGCTATATGGGCCGCCGCCAGTTCGTCCGGGGCAATCTCCCCGGTGCTGTCCTGCCCTTCTCCCAGTTCCGCGATGCGCCGCTCATCGATATCGTACCCGATCACCTCGCCCAGGCGGCCGAACGCAACGGCCACGGGCAGGCCGACGTAGCCCATGCCGATGACGGAGATTTTCCTGTTCCTGTTCATGAGGTGGAGGGACATATTACAGGAAAACGGGAACCCTGTAGAAATCTGGCCTGCCCCCTGCCGATCAAACAATGCTAATATGGATTCACAGGTTGACAAGTTACCTGGTCATTTTCCAGCAGAATATACTCATATGAAGGATACACGTGGCAATTATCAGAGAAGATAACGGGGATGCGCGTGCGGACACCGGAACGCAATATACTATGTCTATTGGAGACGTTTTCCAGGGCACCATGGAGACTTTCGGTGAAGACTGGATACGGGTCGAACTGACTGCGGGGACGGTATACCGTATCCCTCGCAGTACAGTAGCGGCAGACATTGGGGTCGTTGATCTGGAAGGGAATTATATCACATATAAATACGGCGGGACCACCGGCTCCTTTATGGCCAAGGTCAGCGGAACTCATTATATCAGACCATACGGGCAACTGACCGCACCAATCGATTACGAAATTACCATCGTCGAGAATACCATACCGATAGCTACCTATGACGAACTCGCAGATCAACTGACTAACGGTTACTGGGACTGGTCAGGCGGCGGTCCCCGGGCTTTCGATGTCAAGACGGGCGGCGTGTTGACTGCCGATATCACTGCCCTGACCGAAGACGGACAACAACTTGCCCGCTGGGCGCTTGAAGCCTGGACCAATGTAACCGGCATTGAATTCCTGCTGGTTGACAATGATGAAGCTGACATCACGTTCACTGATAATGAAGAGGGAGGGTTCAACCGCTCCACGGTAGCGGATGGGGTTATCATCTCCTCACACGTTAATGTTTCAGCAGACTATCTGGTCACGGATGGCGCGACCGTAGACAGCCGAACAATGTGGACCTATATTCATGAGATCGGTCATGCCCTCGGCCTTGGTCATTCGGACAATATCAATGGAACTTGGTCCTATTCGGAAGATAGATTGTTCCTGAACGAGAACAGGCAGACAACAGTAATGTCTTACTATTCCCAGGATCGTGATACTTCCTTCTTTTATGCTAGTTGGGCTGTCCCTGTCACACCGATGATTGCTGATATCGTTGCGGTCCACAATCTCTACGGCGTCCCGACTGATATTCGCACCGGTGACACCGTTTATGGTTACCAATCCAACGTGGATGGCTACCTGGGTGACTTCTTCGAAAGTTGGACTATTGGTGGAAAAGACTCTTTCATGTTTGATGTCGCCCTTACACTTTATGACAACGGCGGCAACGACACCCTGGACCTGAGAACTGACGTTTACGACCAGCGGGTCGACCTGCGTCCGGAAGGGATCTCGAATGTCTACGGCCTGGTCGGTAACCTGGTCATCGCCCGCGACACGCTGATCGAGAACTTCATCGCCGGTTCCGGAAATGATGAGATCATCGGCAATACAGAAGCAAACCGGCTGGTTGCAGGTGAGGGAGATGACTGGCTGCTGGGTAATGCCGGGAGCGATGTGCTGTACGGGGGCGCAGGCACGGACACGGCATCCTACCAGGGGCCGGATGCGGGCGTCACAGTGAAGCTCAGGGACGGGACCGGGGCGGGGGGACACGCCGAAGGTGACGTACTCAGTGGGATTGAACACCTGATAGGTTCCGATTATGCGGATGTATTCGGCGGCGACAGCCATGCCAACCGGTTGTCCGGCATGGACGGTGATGACGGGCTCTGGGGCAGCAATGGTGACGATGTCCTGGAAGGCGGCGCTGGTGCGGACCGCTTGCATGGCAGCACCGGGGAAGACACTGCCTCTTATGCGGCTTCCAACGCCGGGGTGGTCGTGCGCCTGCACAGTATGGAGGCGCGGGGCGGCCATGCCGAAGGCGATACGTTTATCGGCATGGTCACGGTAGATGGCACGGAAGTCCCGGATATTGAGCACCTGACCGGGTCTTCTTACGCTGATACACTCGCCGGGGACCTCCGGGACAACACGCTCAGGGGCCGCGCCGGCGATGATACGCTGTACGGCGGGCCGGGGGGCGGTGACGATGACATGTACGGTGAGAACGGCAATGACCGGATCTTCGGGGGCAAGGGGGATGATACTCTTGTTGGCGGCGCCGGTGACGATACACTGAGCGGCGGGCCTGATGACGATACCTTTGTGTTTGCCCCCGGTGATGGGGATGACACCATTGCGGATTTTGGAAACGGAGATGACAGGATCGACGTCAGCGCATTTGCGGATATTACTTCTTTCAATGACTTGTCTATGGAGCAGCAAGGGGACAATGTATTCATAGATTTGTCCGGGCAGGGCGGCGGAACAATCGTGGTGTCGGACTTCGACATCGCCAACCTCGACGCCTCGGATTTCATCTTCTGACCCCCCGGCTGCCATGCATTACAGGAGTCTGCTGGCGCTTCTTATAACCGCTGCAAGCGCATCCGCCGCCTGGGCGGACAAGACACCGCTGTTACTCACCTGTAACGGTGTGCCGGATACCGACCCGGCCGTTGTGGTTTCGCTATGCGACGCCCTGGCGGCTGAACTGGACAAGCGTAAACCGGATCGCGTAATCCGGCGCAGCGCAGCGTCGGACGCTCCTCCCAAGCGGGCGTGGGACGTAGTTCTCGAGGTAACCCGCACCGAAGACTACCACTGGGAAGCACATATATCGTGGGGAAAGACAGGACGCAAAGATGACGGCAAACGGACCACCGGGCCGCCCGTTGAAATCTTCGGCATGGACGCGCCGCTGGGCCGGGGGGCTTACTCACATTTCGTCCGCAGTCTGTTGAAAGTGAGCAAGCCGGAATTTCTGGCGTCCCCTAGGGGAGTCGAACCCCTGTTGCCGCCGTGAAAGGGCGGTGTCCTAGGCCTCTAGACGAAGGGGACAGGTAAGAACCTGGTGGAGCCAGACG
>VYCZ01000060.1:0-738 GCA_009843675.1 Gammaproteobacteria bacterium
CCGGGTCGAAGGATAAAGACCAGGCGCTATCGGACTGTTCGGTTCTTGAGACAAGTAAAAATCCTGATACCGCTGCAATGCTGGCAAGAGCTGCGCCGCGAAATCCCAGGCTGGTGATGCAGTCCAGGTCGGATTGGGCATTGATCTTGCTGGTGCTGTGGCGTCTCAATGCCAGTTCGATATCCTCGGGATGAATACCGTGGCCGTTATCGCTGACGGATATCAGTTTACGCCCCCCGTCAACCACGGCCACAGTCACATTATCGGCGCCGGCATCAATACTGTTGTCCAGCAGTTCCTTGACGACGGCCGAAGGCCGTTCAATGACCTCTCCGGCCGCGATCTGGCTTGCCAGGGTTGCGGGCAATTCGCTAATCCTGGGGATAGACATTGAGAGTCAGGAATTAATTCCGGCTCGCTACAATCTGCTTTCGGAGCGCCAGTAATGTGCCGTCAGGAGCATTGTCCTCAAAGTAACGCTTGACTCCGGCAGCCACTGCCGAGGCAAGTTTTCGCTGGTAGGCTGAACTGTTAAGTTTCTTTTCTTCCTGGGGATTGGAAATAAATGCGGCCTCGACCAGCAGTGAAGGGATATCAGGCGATTTCAATACGGCAAAACCCGCGGACTCCACGCCGGGCTTGTGCACCTTACCCACCTTCTTCAGGCCTGCCAGGACCTGTTCGGCCACATCGATGCTGGCCTCCAGGCTTGCCGTCTGGGACAGGTCCAGCAACACC
>VYCZ01000060.1:748-8218 GCA_009843675.1 Gammaproteobacteria bacterium
CCGCCGATCAGGTCGGAAGCATTTTCCCGCTCTGCCAGCCAGCGGGCGTGTTCGCTGCTGGCGCCCCGGTTTGACAGGACGTATACGGATGCGCCGCTTACCCTGCGATTAGTGAACGCGTCTGCGTGTATGGAAATAAACAGGTCTGCCTTATGCCGGCGCGCCAGTTCGATGCGCTTGCGCAATGGCAGGTAATAATCACCTGACCTGGTCAGGACCGCGCGCATCCCGAGCTCGCGGTTTACGGCATCGGCCAGTTTCCTTGCTATCTGCAGCACAACCTTTTTTTCATGGGTTCCCCGCGGGCCTATTGCCCCCGGGTCTTCACCACCATGGCCGGCATCGATAGCGACTACAACGTCGCGATATTCTCCCGGAGCCGGCGCTTTCTCCACTTTGACTGCCTGCTCCTGTTTTTCATCATAGACATCCACCACCAGCCTGTGGCCGTAGTGTTTATTCGGCGCCAGCAGGAAGCTCTTTGCGCGGGCCTGCTTCTTCAAATCCAGGACCACCCTGAGGAAATCGCCATGCTGACCGCGCCTGATGTCCTGCACGTATCCGTCCCCCAGCGCGGGTTGCGGCAATGCCGCGAACGGTTCGGTATTTTGCAGGTCGATAACGACCCGGTAAGGCTCGGATAACAATTCCAGCTTATGGCTGACCGGACCGGTCACATCAAAGACAACCCGGGTATTGTCAGGGGCAGCCCAGACCCGGATATTCTTCAGGCGAGTGGTTTCCTCCGCGCCAGACGGCAGGGAAAAAATCAGGAGTAAACAATAAGTTGAGATTAATCGCACCATCCGTCGAGCCGTTCATTTAAGCGCTACGACGATAATTATCTCAACTTTATTTTAAAAAGTCAAGCTATGTAACTGTTTTTGAGAGAATTATGAATAGACGGGGTCAGGGTAAGAAGCGCTGAGTCGTTGCAGGTATTTCTCACCCGCAGCGGTACGCGCACGGCAATCCAGGTCCCGCCGTGACCGGTTGATGGCGATATCAATAAGCAAATCCGGTTCCGGCAGGCAGCCCCGGCCCCGCTCCGGCCATTCCACCAGGCAAACAGCGAGGCCGTCAAAATAGTCCCGGCAACCGATATCATCCAGTTCCGTTGCCGCCGCCAGGCGATAGAGATCGAGGTGATAAATGTCACGATCGGCGATACGGTAATATTCAACCAGGGTATAGGTCGGGCTCTTGACGATGCCCCGGTAACCAAGCCCCCGCAACACTCCCCTGACGAAGGTGGTCTTGCCCGCGCCCAGTTCTCCCTGCAGGTACAGGTTGAATCCGGCGGGCAGGGATTGCGCGCAGCTGCCCGCAAACGCTTCCATTTCTTCCGGGCTGTTGACGGCCAGGCGCATCAGGCCGGATTGACAAGCGAACGTATCACGGGGAGGAGATCAGCAGCCAGCATGCCCCTTTCGCCTTCCCGGGCACATTGGTCCGCCGCATGGCCGTGCAGGTAAACCCCGGAAACCGCAGCCGCGTGTGGTTCCATTCCCTGGGCAACCAGGCCGGCAACGGTGCCGGTCAGGACGTCGCCCATTCCACCGCCGGCCATCCCGGGATTGCCCGTGCTGTTGAGCCGGATCGGGCCGGCCGGACCAGTGATCAGGCTGCCGGCGCCCTTGAGAACCACCGTGCCGCCGAATTCGGCGTGTAACGACGCCACCGCGGCAAACCTGTCCGACTGGATCTCTGCCGCTGTCATGCCCAGCATACGGGCAGCCTCGCCCGGATGGGGCGTCAACACCCAGTTTTCCCGGTACTGATGTTCATGGGCCAACAGGTTCAGGGCATCGGCATCCACCACCAGGGGAAGCCGGGTCTGTAATACCGCGGCAAACAATGAGATTGCCCAATCCGACTGCCCGAGACCCGGCCCGATGGCGACAACACTGACCTTGTCCAGCAAGGCGTCCAGGTCCCGCGCCTCGGATACGGCCACAGTCATCAACTCAGGCCGGAACAGGGGAATAGTTCGGGCATGCTCCGGCCGCGTCGCCACCGTTACCAGGCCTGCCCCGGCCCTGGCAGCAGCGCAACCGGCCAGGATCGCAGCGCCCTGGTAACCGTAATCGCCACCGATGACCAGTACGTGGCCGTAACGGCCCTTGTGGGCATCGCGCGGCCGGACCTGCAGGTTGAGCATCACTTCTTCATGCCGTATCAGACGGGCTTCGGGATCTATGACGGCATGCGTGCCGGCAGGCGTCCCCAGGTCGCTGAGCAGTATCTCGCCGCAGAATTCAGGTCCTTCTGCAGTGAACATGCCGCGTTTCAGTCCGATGAACGTGATCGTGGCATCAGCCCTGACCGCGCTCCCCAGGCGCGTGCCGGCGTCCGCATGCAGGCCGGACGGGATATCCAGGGCAAATACCGGGGCGGATGCTGCGTTTATCAGTTCGATAGCTTCGGCAAAGCTGCCCTCTACGGGGCGATTCAGACCGCTGCCCAGCAAGGCATCGACGATGATATCCTCACCTTCAATCGCCAGGGCAGTCTCGACATTCCCGGATTGCAGGTACTTCTGCGCACTGGCGGCGGCATCGCCCTTGAGCCGGCCTGGTTCAACCAGCGCAATCAACCTCACCTCAAGTCCTGCCTGCCGCGCCAGGCGCGCCAGCACGTAACCGTCGCCGGCGTTGTTACCGCCGCCGCAGAAGACAACCAGGTTCCCGGCGCCCGGATAACGCGCAGTCAAGGCATCAAGAGCATCAGCCCCGGCGCGCTCCATCAGGGTCAGCGAAGGGATACCCTGCTGTTCAATCGCCAGGCGGTCGAGTTCCCGTACCTGGGCAGCCGTATACAGCTCCGCGGGCAAGACAGGCGCCATGCCGGATCACCAGTTCCACATGGCGCCGTCTTCCAGCCTGTTCACGGGAAGATAAGCGCGTTGATAGGGAAACTTTGCAGCCAGTTTTTCATCTATGTCGACCCCATGCCCCGGCGTCTCGCCCGGGTAAAGAAAACCGTCCCTGAAGGTATAAGCATGGGGAAACACCTCGTTGGTCTCCCTGCTGTGGCGCATGTATTCCTGGATGCCAAAGTTCGGCACCCATGTATCGAAGTGCAACGCGGCCCCCATGCACACCGGCGACAGATCCGTTGCCCCGTGGCACCCGGTGCGCACGTGGTACAGCGCGGCCAGGTCG
This sequence comes from Gammaproteobacteria bacterium, assembly GCA_009843675.1. Classification (GTDB taxonomy): domain Bacteria; phylum Pseudomonadota; class Gammaproteobacteria; order Eutrophobiales; family Eutrophobiaceae; genus JAAXHV01. The sequence continues at coordinate 3,913 of VYCZ01000060.1, forward strand.
GCGATACGGCGCAGGTGGGTAATCCCTCCCGCGTGTACAACGGTAGCCCGGATATAATCGATCAGTTGTTCCCGGATCAAGTCCTTGCAATCCCAGATGGTATTAAAGACCTCACCGACTGCCAGTGGCGTCACGGTATGCTGCCGTATCAATCGAAACCCCTCCTGGTTCTCGGCCGGGACCGCATCCTCCAGCCAGAACAGGCGATATTCCTCCAGGGATTTACCGAGGCGCGCCGCCTCGATGGGCGTCAGGCGATGGTGCACGTCATGCAGCAGGTGCGGCCCGAACCCGTATTGCTGCCTGATCCTGTCGAACAGCAACGGCACATGATCCAGGTACTTTTCCGTGGACCAGGTATTCTCCACCGGCAGGTCCGCATCCGCCGGTTCATAGAACATCCGGTCCTTCCCCACGCCATAGATGGACGCCAGGCCCGGTATGCCGGTCTGGGCGCGCACGGCCTTGTAGCCCATGTCGATATACCTGCCCACCTCATCGACGGTATGGTCGATATCCTCTCCATTGGCATGGCCGTAAACCATGACCCCGTCGCGGCTCCTGCCGCCAAGCAACTGGTACAGCGGCATCTCCGCCAGCTTGGCCTTTATGTCCCACAACGCCGTATCCACGGCCCCGATGGCCGTCATGGTCACAGGCCCGCGCCGCCAGTAAGCCCCGCGGTAGAGGAACTGCCAGATATCCTCCGACTGGCGCGGGTCGCGCCCCACCAGGCAGGGGACAACATGATCCTCCAGGTATGAAACCACGGCCAGCTCCCGCCCGTTGAGCGTGGCGTCACCCAGACCGTAAATCCCCGCATCCGTCTCCACCTTGAGCGTGACGAAATTACGGCCGGGGCAGGTTACAATGACCTTGGCGCTGGTGATATTCATTGGATTTGTTTCAGTCTGTTGTTTGAGTCTGAGTGCTGACGAAATTATGTTATCCATATATGCCGATTGTAACAAGCAGTCCATTGAGAGAATTCAGGAAATACAAATATGACATATAGGAATATGCTTGATATGGTTTTCCATATGAAAACGACTCTTAATATTGACGAAACTGTGATGAAGCAGCTACGGGAAGCGGCTGCAAAACGTGGAACTACCATGTCTGCCCTTGTCGAAGCGGGTATCAGGCGAGTCCTCTCCCCGGCGCCGTCTACCCATAAGCAAGACGATGCCTTGACACCACTGCCCGCCTGGCACAGTGGCGGCGCCCGTGTCGACATTTCAAACAGGGAAGAATTGTACCGAGTCATGGATGAGGATTAAGTTCTGGTTTTTGATACAAACATCCTGATCTACGCGGTGGACAAAGCTTCACCGTTTTATGATCGATGCCGGGAAGACCTGTTGCAAGCCTGCAAAGACCCGTCCCCGGCCTTTCTGACCTGGAATATATGTTATGAGTTTCTCAGGGCAACCACCCACCCACGCGTGTTCAACAACCCCTGGACGTCAAAGAATGCCTGGACTTTTCTTGAAACAATACTGGCGTCTCCCGGCTTTGAGTTGCTGACGGCAACCCAGCGTCATGGGTCTGTCCTTGCACGCACTCTTGAAGAACTGGCGGATATCAGCGGCAACCTGTTTCACGACCTGCACACGGCGGTATTAATGCGCGAACACGGTGTCAGCAGGATTTGTACTCGCGATACAGACTTCCATCGATTTCCATTTGTTACTGTCATCGACCCTTTGCGACAGTAAAAATTGGTTTAGTGAGGAGATAAATGGCACGTGGACATGGCGCCTCAATAATTTGTTTATGGACGAGGCCTCGCGCTGTGTGGGGGAGCAGTATACGCAAACCTTTCAATGTACTGGATATTGCCTGGATTTGCTGCAAGGAGGCGCAGATACCGATCATTCGCGTGTGTCTGGATAGTCAGGCCGTTCTCCCAGCGGTTCAAGGATGCTTCACCAAACCCTGTCACCTGGGCAAATTTCGCCCGTGTCATACCCAACTCCTTTCTGATATGCCGAATTTCGTCCGGCGACAGAACACCAAGATGCCGACATATCGCCCCGTGTTTCAATCGTTCAGCCTCATCATCAAGATATTCAAAATCGCAGGCTTCGCACCGGCGGACTGGAACATCCACTGTCAGTTCTACCATGGCTTCTCCGGTCCCGTAACTGTATACATCAGGCTTCCATGATGTCGTGATGGCTGCGTTGCCACACAATGGGCAGGTAAGTTCTTGCTGCACTGTCTGCAACTTGCTCGTTGATTGATTTGGATTCATTTCAAGATACTTCGCTTTTTCAAGCCACTAACCCGAATACCAGTACGCAACCGACCCCGATTGGCGCGAAATAGCGGGTGAGCAGGCGCCAGATGCGGAAAGCACGGTCGTTCGTGATGCCCATCTCATCGCGCAATAAATCGGATGAAATGACCCAGCCGGCGAACAGCGCAACCAGGAATGCGGTCAACGGCAGCATGATGTTCGAGACGCTGAATTCTATGATGTGAAACATGTTCTTGTCCCGGTAGAGCGGGACAAACGACAGGGGCTTGAACTCTTTTATGACGTTGAACGAGAATACCGCGCTGAGGCCGACCAGCCAGATTACGGAACCGGTAAGCGCCGACATGGCGAAGCGTTTGTAACCCTTGTCTTCCAGGTACGATACGAAAGGCTCCAGCATGACCAGGGATGAGGTAAATGCCGCAAAAAACACCAGGACAAAAAATACCACGCTGAAGAAATAGCCGGCGGGCATGTTTCCGAAGGCGATCGGCAGGGTAACGAACATCAGTCCCGGCCCTCCTGTCGGATCCAGGCCGGAGGCAAACACGATAGTGAAAACCGCCAGGCCGCACATCAGGGCTGCCAGGGTGTCACTGATTGCAATTATCCAGGTCGGACCAGGCAGGGAGATGTCCCTGGATAAATAAGCGCCGTACGTCAGCAGCGCTCCGGTGCCGACGGTGATGGAAAACAGGGCCTGACCCAGGGCGATCAGCAGGCTTTGCCAGGTGAGCCTGGAAAAGTCCGGGTTGAACATGAATTGCCAGGCACGCGCCGGTGCGCCTTCAATGTGCCCGTAAATCACCAGCACAACAATCATCACGAACAACGTCGGCAGCATAAAAGTAGTCACGGTTTCAATGCCGCGCTTCACGCCCAGGCCGATGACCCATACAGTGGCTGCAATGTACAGGGTATACCACAGGGTCAAACGTCCGGGAGAGGCAAGCAGGTCGGTAAACTTACGCTCTGCGTCATCAGGCGTGATAGAGACAAATTCCCCGCGCAGGGCAAGAAAAACGTAATCCAGCGCCCAGCCGGCGACAACGGCATAAAAACACAGGCCGGTGACCGGCGCCAGGACGCTCAGCCAGCCGATGGCCGTCCAGAAACCGGAGTGCCCGCCTTCCCTGCACAGGTTGATCATCGTCACGACCGGGCTCTTGCCGCCGCGCCTGCCCATCGCCAGTTCCGCCATGATCAGGGGCACACACAGTAACAGGATAATAACCAGGTAGACGATGATAAAAGCGCCGCCGCCGTTTTCGCCGGCAATATATGGAAAACGCCAGAGATTTCCCAGCCCGATGGACGCGCCTACCACCGCACACAGGAAGGTAAATCTCGATGACCAGGTTTTGGTTGGTGTAGACATAACTATTTGATTATACGGTACAGGGGTGGGGTGGCATCATGGGGAATGATGGCGCCGGGATATTGAATGACCCTGGCTGCCAGAAGTTGCCCTGCCCGGACTGAAGCGGCAACATCATAGCCACACAATCTCGACGAAATATAACCGGCATTGAAGGAGTCTCCCGCTGCCGTCGTATCGACAACCCGGTCCGGAAACTTCATAGCAAAGCATACTATGTCCTGTCCCGCCGCAACATGACAGGGTGAGGGACCGTTTTTCATTACAACCTCCGTAATCCCCAGGCCGGCAAGGCGGTTACAGGCCTGCTCCGGCGTGGCATCGTCGAACAGCGCTTTTTCATCGTCAAAACCGGGCACGGCCACGTCGGCTTCAAGATAAACGCGCTCGGACCAGTCCCTTGCTTCACCGGGAGACGACCACAGCACCGCCCGGTAATTCGGATCATACACGATAATGACGCCGGCCCTGCGCAATGTCTGCAACAGGTTCAACAGACTCTCCCTGCCATGGGGGGGCAGTATCGCTACCGATATGCCGGACAAGTAGAGTAAATCAATATCCTTCAGGAAATTCGACAGGCTCTCGGCATAATCATCCCTGAACAGTTCACGCGCTGCGGACTTGTCCCGGTCATAGCTGAATTGCCGTTCTCCATCCTGTGC
>VYCZ01000125.1 GCA_009843675.1 Gammaproteobacteria bacterium
ACGATACCCCTACGACATTGGCCAGGGAGGACTTGTTCAGCAGTTGGCCCACCCTGCCGGCGCACAAACGCACGAAATTTTCAAATTTCACAAAGTCCTTCAACTGCACGAGCAAGCGCACGTCCCGTTCAATGTAGGTCTGAAAATAGCTGCGATAAAAATCCGGCGCGGGAATATTTTGAGCGTGCCTGCCCGGCATAAATCCGTTCAGGAGGTCCTGTTCCATACTGACTTTTGCCGACTCCAATTCCACAAAGCTGAGCGGCAGCAAGGTCAACAAGGCCGCGCGCCCTGCCAGGGATTGTGAAACCGCCTGACTGAGTGCAAGCTGGTGGCTGCCGGTCAGGATGAACTGTCCGTTTTCAGCATCCTCGTCAACAATGGTTTGAATGTAAGACAGTATCTCCGGCACTCTCTGCGCCTCATCGATAATGACTTTGGAACGGTATTCATTCAGAAATGCGCGCGGGTCGTCCCTGGCATAAGCCCGCATATCAGGATCTTCCAGTGAGACATAACGGTATTCGGGAAATGCCAGCTTGCACAGCGTCGTCTTCCCCGCCTGGCGCGGCCCGGTCAGACTGACCACCCGGAACATCCTGGACAAGGATACTGTTTTATTTATGATCTGGCGGTTGAACAAAAGGATTTTATCCTCCCCCAAAGTGAAATCGAGGATTTGGTCATGACCATCACTTGCGGTCTCACCCACACCGGCCGGATTTTTTGACAACTTTTGTGAGTTTTCTCACATTTTCGCGTATTTTCCGCTTTTCTGTCCGATATAAACAGCTAAAATCAGTACAGCCTTACGGAAACGAGGCCGCGGCAAGCTGCTGGTTGAGCACGCCGCCGGAACGGAATCCGGATATGTTTCCATCTGGTGTGTAGTCAGCCTCCATGCCTGAGGGCGGGTCCGGTTTCATTGGCGCCGGACCAGGGATCAGGGACAGCCTGAAGGCGCCGGGGAGGGCGGTTGCTGCGGTCATGGCAATCTCTCGCCGCCCTCCCCCGGCAGGGGGCTGTCGTGTTTGAGTTCTATGGCATTGAACTCACACCACTCCCGCAACGCTTTTTCATGTTGCGTGCCGAAACTCACCGCTTCGAACGCTTCCGATATGTCGCCAAAGTCAACTGCCGCCATAGGTTGCGTCTCTCAAGTTATGACCCGCATTGCAATAGATGATGCCATATCAGGACTGTTTGGGTTTACCCTGACCTCCCTTGTTTTTGGTAAAACGACCAGGTCCATGTCCTCCATGGGAATTGCCCCCAATAACGGCTGCTCGCCCATGACCAGCGCGCCGGCAAAGCCTGTCCTGTTCCTGAAACGTAATTCGATTGGGCCGACATACGGAACGGACCGCTTGCTTCCATCTGCCAGTGTCACTTCTTTTTTCTCGATCTCTTCAAGCTGTAATTGCGCCTGTATCCGCGCCGGGATACATAGATGCACAGCGCCGGTATCCGCCAGGGCATCGATTTCCACGCCCTCCAGCTCAGGCAATCTCGGATTTTGTAACAGAACTTTTGCGTTGGTCAAACCCATGGATGTTTCCTCCTGGCAAATCGATTCCCTATATATGGGGTGGTAAATCAGCGATTGATAAATATTATAGCAACTCCTTGATGGGCGCGTCCAAGTCAGCTTAGTCGCTATCTCTTTCGCTCCCAGAAGTACCTTAGAGTGATTTTGCTTGAGGATGGCCTGACGGTTCACAACGCTTTCCGATGCCCGCGTTCGTCTTCAAGCCGGCACACGCCCGCAACCCATAGCCCGGATACGTGTGCCGGTCGGCGAGAGTGATCAGGATCGTTGAGTGTAACACCTGGTTTTGATGCTATAATATGTCCACTGCATTTATTCTTCAGGAGTGTCCAGTAATGCCGTACGCCAACCAGACTCTGAAATATTTTTCCCTGTTCATCGCTTTCTCTATCATTTTCTCCACCGCGCAGGCGCAAGACAATGCCGGCGTACTGGAAGAAATCATCGTTACCGCGCAAAAGCGTGAGCAGTCGGTGCAGGACGTGGGCCTGACCGTGGCGGCCTTTTCCGATGAGCAATACCGGGAGTTGACCCGAGGCACCCTGGACGGCCTGGCCGCGCAGGTTTCCAACCTGCAAGCCTATGCCAACAATTCCTACCTGGAAAGCGTGCACATCCGCGGCATCGGCCTGAATGAATTCCAGGGCCAGTTCGACTCCCCGGTGGCCCTGCACATGGACGAAGTTTATATGGCCAAACCCTGGATGAAAGCGCGGCGCAAGTACGATATCGGCCGGGTGGAGGTGCTGAAAGGACCGCAGGGCACCTTGTTCGGGCGCAACACCACCGGCGGGTCGCTCAACTACTATACCAAGGCGCCGGCGGACGTGTTCGAGGCCGAACTTCAGGCCGGGATTGACGAACATGAACGCTACCGCGTCACCGGCATGGTCAACAGCCCGCTGTCCGAGGAGTTGAGCGGGCGCATTTCATTCAATACGGAACTCGGCAACGGCGGCCCGCAGAAGAACCTGTTCTCCGGCGACGAGCATGGCCGGCCGGATATCATGGACTTGCGCGGGCAGTTGCTCTGGAGTGGCGAGAAACTCACCGTGCGTGCGCTGGTGCACGATCGCCGTGTTTGTCCACAATGAATTTGATTTTACCGAGAGCGTGACCCTCAACCTGGGACTGCGTTACACGGATGATTCCATCAAGGTCAAGGATGCCATCATGGGCATCGGCGTGTTACCGCAGTTCGGCAAGGAGAAGTTCGTTACCCCGTGCCTGATCACCACCTATCCTGCCGGCCCGATTGGCTCCCCGGCCTGCCCGTTCCTGGGGCCGGCCGCGCCCCCGTTCAATGACAGCCGCAACGACAAGGATTTCTCCTGGCGCGTCGGCGTCGAATGGAACGCAAGCGACGACCTGCTGGTCTATTCCAATATCACCACCGGTTATCGCAGCGGCGGTTACAGCCTGCCCTTCGCCGGCGCCGCCACCACGTTCGAGCCGGAGGAACTGCTGACCCTGGAGCTGGGTTTCAAGTACCAGTTGCTGGACGACACCCTGCGCATCAACGCCTCGGCCTTCCGCTACGTCTATGACGACGTGCAGGTAAACGTGGATGACCCGGTGTCGCCACTGGTGCCGATTACCCGTAACATCGGCGAGCAGTTGAATACCGGCTTCGAGGCCGATATCACCTGGCAGCCGGTACCCGCCCTGAACCTGCGGCAGAGTGTCGGTTACCTGGATTCGGAGTTCAACAACACGGATCGTGTGGTCTCCACCTATACCGGCGCCATTCCCCTGGAAGGCAAACGCCCGGTAAACTCACCGGAGTGGACCTACAACGGCGCGCTGCGCTGGCAACAACAGGTAGCAGACGGCATGGACCTGATTATCGGCGTGGATTACCGCTGGATCGACGACCGTTACCTGGAGGCAACCAACCAGCCCTTCGACAAACAAGGTGATTACTGGGTAGCCAACGCGCGCGTCGCCCTGGCCACGGACAAATGGGAAGTTGCGGTCTATGGCACGAACCTGTTTGACGAGGACTACGTGACCTACATCAATAATATCGGTTTCTTCAGAATCGACGTTTACGGCGAGCCGCAGACCTTCGGCGCCTCGGTGCGCTACCGGTTTTAGTAGTCAGCACTTCTTGTATTTATTGCCGCTGATCAGGCAACTTTCAAGCGCGCTTCCCAGAGGTCGTATTCCGCCTGCATGCGTACCCACATCTCGGCGCTGGTTCCTAGCGCGGATTCGAGTGCGATGGCAAAGAAGGGTGAAATTCCCCGTTTGCCATTCACAATCTCGTTGATTTTTGCAGGTGAACATCCACAGCGCTTCGCCAGAGTAGCCTGGCTCAGCCCCATCTCTGCCATGTAAACTTCAGAGAGCACTTTGCCTGGATGCAGTGGTAGTGGATTAGAAATCATTATTATCCTTGATGGTAGTTCTCGATCTGTACTTTGGTTTCCCAAATATCTCTGGCAATCTTCCCTTTGAAACCGACGATCATCTTGCTGGCAAAGCATCCTGAAACACTATGAACGATAGTATAATTTGCGGCTACCATATAAGGCAAGCTCCGTTTTCAAACTAACCCCAAAATTATAATTTTACGGTTACGCCATAATCATCGCCGTTTTGGTTTCTCCTTTATCCCGGCTTCCAGGGTCGCCCGCATCTCTTCGTAGAGCATGAACAGGTGTTCGATACGCTCACGCTCGGAGGCGAAGCCTGATTTACGGTAGCGCCGGTCTACTGCCCGGTCGAGAGCCTGGTGTGCACGGCGCAGGTTCGGCGGCATGAGATCCGGATCATAGAGGTCGGCCAGTGTCGCGTTTGGATGGTCAGCGCGGGCGTCAAGGATGGCTTGTGCGAGCGGTTCCAGCTTTGCATGGTCGGCTTTTCTGTTTTCAAAGTCAGGCGGCGCGGGGAATGTGTTGTAGACCAGGCCTGTTGAATAGCTGTAGTCACTTTTCAGCCGCCCGCCGACATGGCGCAGCCAGGCCATGTGCATGGTGGACGTCAGCAACGCAAAGAGGGGTAATGTTGCGTTTTCCACTACCAATAATTTATTACTGGGAATAGCGGGCGGCTTCAAGTAACCGATCGGAATATATTTGCGGCGCTCGGAACTCACTTCGGGAATGACCAGAAATTCAGTGTCAGGAATTACAGTGACGTGAAACTCTGTGGGCCGCTCTGCGAGTGAATTCGCGAGCTTGCCTGTGTGGTTAGTTCTGTACTCCCGTACCGCGCGGACCCGGTTCACGACGCCAGGCATTGCTCTCAGCTCTGATGGCGGTACACCCAAGGGAAGTAGAATCCAGCGCTCCAGGCCGTTGATATATTCGCGTCCACCGATGAAGGGACGGAGCAGGCTGATAGCTTCCGGTTCGTGCGCCAAAAGTTCCTTTCTTTCTTCCTTATCCAGGATGTAATGTCCGCCATCGACAGGCTTGGTACCGACACCGATTTTGGGAAGACCGGAAATGGAGTTTCCATGCCTTGCGATGACGAGGTGCGAATCAGCCAAGTGGCTCGCGCCAACAAGATACGGGCTGATTTGGGCAAGTTCGGTCTCGTCGGGTTCGCCGGTTGTGTTCTCGTATGTGAAAAGCCTACGTCCCAGAGGCAGGGAGTGATGGTCGGAAAGACCGATAATCACCACATGGACACGAGCCACACCACGCGCATCCGACCCCCAGGGGAAGGTCCTGTGACCGAACATGATCTCAAGATTGTAGCGGTCGAATAGCGCCGGCCAGAGTTGCGCCACCTGTTCGCCTTGAGTAATCGAGTTGGTCGCAACGAAAGCTATCCTCGCCGGCGTTCCCTGGAAATAATTCCCAGCTTTCAGGAACCAAACGGCAACGTAGTCGAGGCGTGAGCCCATAGCGCCAAGCTCGGCCATCATGGATTTGGTTTGTCTCTGTTTTTGCTCATCACGCATTACGAATCCACCACACGGCGGGTTGCCGAATACGAAGGAGCATTCTTCCGCTGGCAGCAGCGCCGTCCAGTCAATTTCCAACGCATCGCCATGGACGATATGCGGCGCCGTTTGCAACGGGATACGGGCGTAAATCTGGCCGAACTCTAAACTCAGCCGGTTGTTCATGATGTGATCCATCATCCAGAGAGCTGTCTCCGCAATGCGAACCGGAAACTCTTTCAACTCAATACCGTAGAATTGGTCGACGTCGATCAGTGACAGGTCCTGCGCCATAGCGTCCAGTTGTCCGGCCTGGCGGATTTCCTGTAACACCTCAATTTCCAATGAACGCAATTCTCTGTACGCAATGATAAGAAAGTTCCCGCAGCCGCAGGCCGGGTCAAAGAACCGCATTTCCCCTAGCTTTTTCTGGAACCGTTGTAACTCGGCAATACGGCGGCTGTCCTTGCGAGATTTGAGGCGCATAAATTCGGCTCTCAGGTCATCCATGAACAACGGCTCAATCACTTTCAGGATGTTCTTCTCCGTGGTGTAGTGCGCGCCTGTTGCACGGCGTTCCTCCGGGTCCATGATGGACTGGAACAACGCGCCAAAGATAGCGGGCGATATGTTTGACCAGTCGAAGTTGCAGGCATCAAGCAGTATCCTGCGCATGGCCGAATCAAAGGCAGGTATTCGTAACGGTCCGTTGAACAATTCACCATTGATATAGGGAAATCGGGTCAGGTCTTCATCACGGGTTTTCTGGCGCTGATCTTCAGGGGTATCGAGTACCTGGAACAGTTCCATCAACCTGGCGCCGGTATCCGAACCGTCTTCCCCCGTGCGTGTTTCGATAAAGTCGAGGAAGATGTCACGCGGCTCAAAGATACCAGTGTCGTCAGCGAACAGGCAAAATACAATCCGTACCAGGAAACGCTCCAGGTCATGGCCGCGATAACCTGATTCGAACAGGGCATCGTGTAACCGCCCGACCAGCTCGGAGGCCTGGATGTTTACCGGGTCCTGGTCGCGAAAAGCCCGGTGTTGTACTCCCAGGATAAAACCGAATGCTTCTACGTGTTCAGGGAGGTCTTTCAGTGGAAAAGCTAACATCTTGCGCTCATCGAGGTCATGCAGTTCAAAGCTCTGGAAGTCGCTGACCAGGAGGTAACGGGGACGTTCGCTCTCCTTTAAGGCGTCGAAGTATTCTCCGGCCTGGCCATAAGCCTTGGTAAGGTCACGCCCGACACTCTTTTGCTCAACGATCAGGACACCGGGCCAGAACAGGTCGATAAAACCCGAACTGTTATCCAGTTTCTTTACGTGCTGTTCGTAGCGGGCAACTGTGCGCCGTTTGACCCCGAAGATATCAAAGAAGTCGTTATAAAAACTCTGGGTTTCGCTACGCTCGCGAACAGTGTTCCACCACTCTTGTAGAAAGCCAGCGGCGCGTACACGTATTTCGTTCCAGGAAAGGTGCATGTGTTTATCGTTCGAGACCCTGTTTGGACCGGATAACCCGGGTTATCCGTATAAAGAAATTTTCTCACAAACAGCCGATGATGAGAATTGCTCCCACACACTGAAGCCGAAACTACGGGCAATAGTCATGTTTTTTCGCAAAAATGTGAGTTTTCCCACATTTTTGACGATTTTTTCCTTTTCAATCCAGCCGGCCCGGATAAAATCATTATTGCCATACGGAAACCCGGCGCGATCGGTCCGGCATGAACAAGAATAAACAACGCCGGTTGACCGGTCGAATGGAATTCAGGATGTTGTCTGCCCATATACCCGAGGGCGGCCCGGTTCGTATGCGCCCGGGCCACGGATCAGGGACAGCCCGAGGGCGCCAAGGGGGTGGTTTTACACCTGTCCACCTCCCAAGCCACCCCCTTTGGCGAGGGCATGGGGCAACAACTCCGGAGGGCGCCCCGCCGAGGTTGCCGGAAGGACCGGGCCGGTATCAACCCGACTGAATGTGTTATACTGGCAGCATATCAAACCACAGCATAAGGAGGATTTACCCATGAGTGCGCATACTGAACAACCCCCTGCCACCCCGGAGGAAATCTGGGCTATCCTGCGCGCAATCACCCGGAAGCAGGAAGAGGCGGACGAACGGGCGGACGAACAGCGGCAGCAGGACCGCCTGAAGGCAAAGCAGGATCGTCAAAAGGCAGAGCAAGAACGCGAGCGGGACCACCAAAAGGCAGAGCAGGAAATCCGGGATATCAGACGGATCATGGCCGAAACCGCTGAGGAACACCGCAAGTGGTTGGAGGAAGACCGCAAGCGGTCGCAAGAAGCCGCCGAGTGGGCAAAGGAAGCCAAGGAACGGTCAAAAGAAGCGGAAATACGTTTGAAAAAGGCGGAAGAGATGTTTGCCGGCCAGTGGGGCAAGCTGGCGGAGAGCCTGGTTGAAGGCAAACTCGTGGAACTGTTACAGGCCCGGAACATTGATGTGTATCACACCTCTGCGCGGGTCAGGGGGCAACACGGCCCGGCACAATGGGAATACGACGTTGTGGCCCCCAATGGCGAGGAGGTGGTCGTGGTGGAGGTGAAGTCCACCATGAAAGTGGCTAATGTGCTCGCATTTCTGGTTGGCGGGCGGGTCCTGTCGATGAAGTCATAGCCGCGTTTCTTTGTCTCTTTCATGGTCACAGTGCCAGTAGCAACATAAAAACGACGATTGCGATAACGCACAGCGCCGTAATCCAGGCCAGTATGCTGAACAGAT